>NZ_JBFUIJ010000009.1:0-187826 GCF_056401935.1 Mucilaginibacter sp. P4_D1 | reverse complement strand
ATAAATGGTCATTTGCTAACGTAGCCGGTCTTATCAGGCAACATCTTGGAACTTATATCGATCTGATCAACTTCCTCGTAAATCCTGAAAAAGCAATTATAGGATATAACAGCGAAGTAAAAAGCTACCAACTAACACTTTTTAAAACCTAAAAAGGGGGCTTTGTTTTAATTGTCGCCGTTAAATATCCCTCAATTAAACACAAATGACCTTTTTTTCTCCTTTTTTATGTTTATCGGACAACAGTGATTCTTAACTCTTGATTCTATTTTACCACCCCCATGCTCAGCAATCCATTATAAACGCCGCCGGTTTCAACCAACAGGGTTTGGGTGGTTATGGTGCCGGTGATTTTGCCGGTGGCCCGTATTTCAAGGGATGAGGTTTGGATATCACCAGTTACTGTACCGTAAACTACAATCTCTTTGGTAATAATATTACCGGTGATAACGCCTTTTTCGCCAAGGATAAGGCCTTCATCAACTGTAACATCACCGGTTACCTGTCCGTCAATGCGGGCAAATGCCGGGGCTTTAAAATTGCCGCCAATTTCGCAGCCTTCACTTATCAGGGTTGATATGGATTGCAAATCGAGCGATACTTTATCTTTTTTACCGAAAATAGCCATAGTTACGTTATAGGTTGTACGTGATAAGTTTTACGTTTTGCATAAACAGGAAGCAAAAAAATATTGGAACGTATTACGTAAAACGTCCAACGTAAAACTCACTTGTTCAGTGTTAAAAAATTAACCGGGTTTACGGCTTTGCCGTGCCTGCGTACTTCGTAGTGCAGGTGCGCGCCGGTTGAGTGGCCGGTTGAACCAACAAGGCCAATCTCATCGCCAAGGTTTACTTCCTGCCCTACTTTTACTTTTATTTTAGATAGGTGCCCATAAACAGTCTGGATATCGTTAATATGCTGAATGCGGATGCAGTTGCCATAACCACCGGCCCAGCCTGCAAAAACAACCTTACCGCTTGCGGTACATTTCACCTCGTCGCCACGTTTGCCTTTAAAATCAATACCGGGATGAAATTCTGCGCTTGCACTGTCGAAAGGGTCGCTGCGGTACCCAAAAAACGAGGTAAATGAACTGATGCGGGGGTAGCCCATGGGGGTAAATGCAATGGTACCCATCAGGTGGTTAAGGTAATCGTTATACAGCGAGTATACTTCGCCATCATTTAACTTTTTACCTTCGGTGTTGTTATCGCCGCCAATTCCTTTGGTACTAAAGCCTTTTAAGCCCCTGCGGCGCAGGTAATCATTAATTGTTTTCAGTTTAACTTCAATCGATTGGATGTAACTTTGCGCGCTGCCTTGTTTAGCCTCGGCCGGCGCTGCCACCTGAGCAGGTACTGTGCCTTTTAATTTTACTATCTGGGCCATCAGCGCCTGTTTTTCAACTTCCTGCTGCTGGTTTTGCCATCTTAAATAAATAATGCCTCCTACCAAAACCAGTACAACCGACAGGATGCCAAGCGCGTAATGTTTAAGATTGTTAAGGTGTTTTGTTTTAATTTGTAAAGACCGTGTAGGCTGCTGGTTTTTATTAATAACAACAACGGTACTGATATCAGATGTCTTTTGTTTCATCAAAATCATAAATTAGGGTTGGCAATATAACGATAACATTGAATAAATCAATAGCCATTATAAACAAACGCCTTACGGACTGATGGTTATAATAAAGCTACATCGTCAGCATATTGTTATTATTGCGTTTTTTAAACGTATAGTGTTAATCATTTCTTATTTTTGCAGTTGATAAAAATTCAAAAAAAATAAACATACCATGTATCCAGAATATTTAGTTGCCCCCATGCGGGAAGATTTAACCAGGGTTGGTTTTGAGGAGTTGAAAGATGCCGAGGCAGTAAAAAACGCTATTGAAAGCGAAGGTACTGTATTTGTTATGGTAAATTCAGTATGTGGTTGCGCTGCCGCAAATGCACGCCCTGCCGCCAGGATTGCCGCCGCAAATGGAAAACATCCCGATAAATTAGTTACCGTTTTTGCAGGTATGGAAAAAGACGCCGTAGATGCTGCACGTAACTATATGTTGCCTTATCCTCCATCGTCACCGGCTATGGCTTTGTTTAAAGATGGCAAACTGGTACACATTATTGAGCGCTACCAAATTGAAGGCCGCCCTGCCCAAATGATTGCCGATAACCTGATTGGCGCTTTTGAGCAATACTGCTAATTTTAGGTGAAAGCCGAAAGGTTAAAGGCGAAAGGTAAAAGCTGAAAGGTTAAGGATGGTAAAGTCCACAATATTTTAAGCCTGCAAATAAAACGTTAAATAAAAAGCCCGGGAGATTTCAAATCCTCCGGGCTTTTTATTTTAATTATCTGCACATCTGTAATTTGAAATCTGCCCATTTTAAATCTGTCTTTTTTCATTCTCAAATCTTCAAATTACCAAATTTTCAAATTCCTTTCATCTGCACATTTGAAATCTGTAATCTGCACATTTAAAATCTGTCCTTTTTCATTTTCAAATTTTCAAATTACCAAATTTTCAAATTCCTTTCATCTGCACATTTGAAATCTGAAATCTGCATATCTGAAATCTGTCTTTTTTCATTTTCAAATCTTCAAATTACCAAATTTTCAAATTCCTTTCATCTGCACATCTAAAATCTGTCCTTTTTCATTTTCAAATCTTCAAATTACCAAATTTTCAAATTCCTTTCATCTGCACATTTGAAATCTGAAATCTGCACATCTATTTGGCATCGTTGATCTGTTTAATTGCATCTTCCGCCACTTTCACTGTTGCATCGTCATGCAGCTGCGCACGCTTTTCTTTAATGCTGGTTATAAATTTAATCGCGGGATCGCCAATACCCTGTGGTTTATATTTTATGCCAAAATCTTTAATCTGGCTGATGCCTTGCTGGGCGTACTCTGGTTTTTGAACACGACCTGCCATAGCGCTAAATTTATCGAGGGCGTTATATTTAGCTTGTGGCGCGGCTTCGTCAAATTGCTTGTACACAAATGCCCATTGGGCATCAGTTCCGCTGGTGGCGTAAACATCCATCATGGCTACAGTAAGGCCGCCTTTGTTATCAGCTTCATAATTTTTTGCCAGGTTCATGGCCAATGCCGGGTCGAGCAAATTAATGGCATTTAACGCAGCACCCTGTACAGCATATGACTGGCTGCTTAGTGCCTGTTTAAACAAATTCATATTACCTGATGCTTTAAGGCTACCCAACGCAGCGATAGCCTGGGCCTGCACCAATGTATTATCATCTGTTTGCGCCAGCTTGGCCAAAATAGGCTGCGCCGCGTTACGGATGGCATCATTATCCAGCTTAATTGTACGGATGGCTTTATCGCGCAAACCGTAATACTTATCATTCAAAGCCGCAATCAGAACTTTTTGCGCGTCTTTTTCGCCTTGCTTATCGGCAACTGCATTAATGGCTTCCAACCTATCCAGGTAAAGCGGCGCATTAAAATACTGGAAAGCAAATTCCTGCAAGGTTTTATGGTCAGTCTTTTTAACCAGCAGTATTTTATCACCATCAACATTCACCAGGTCGGGCTTTGATGCCAGTTTGAAGGTAAGCGTATCATTTTGATTGTTCATCCAAACTTTATGACGTATTTTTTTGCCACTTGCGTAAATATCAATAGCCATTGGCAGTTTAAATATCTGCCCGTCCTGGCTCTGCTGCAGGTAAACGGTTTGGGTTTTGGTAGCATCGTCCCATTTATAGCTAATGTCCAGTATCGGATGGCCGGCACCATAATACCATTGATTAAAGAACCAATTCAAATCCAGCCCGCTGGCTTGTTCAAGGGCTAAGCGCAATTGCTGAGCTTCGCCATTTTTAAAGGCATTGGTGGTCAGGTAAATATTCAGGCCTTTATAAAAAGCCTCGTTGCCTAAATAGTTGCGCAGCATATTTAATATGCGACCGCCTTTTTGATAGGTAACCACATCAAAAACATCCTCCTTATCGGCGTAATGAAAGCGCACCAGGTTTTTGGTACGTGCATCTGGCGAGCGCAGGTAGTTTTGCATATCAATATAGTTATGCTCGTCGGCTACATCGTGGCCATATTTATGCTCGGCCCAAAGTGTTTCGCTAAAATTGGCAAATGATTCGTTTACTGTTAGGTTGCTCCAGCTTTCGGCGGTTACATAATCGCCAAACCATTGATGAAAAAGTTCATGCACAATTGTGCTGCGGCCATCGTCATAGTAGGCATCTAACAGTTCGCGGTGGGTACCTTGCACATAAACGCCATGCAGGGTAGCAGATGTATTTTCCATTGCTCCGCTCACATAATCGCGAACCACAATTTGCGAGTATTTATACCAGGGATAATCAACCCCTAGTGTTTTGGAGTAAAACTCGATAGCCTCGGGTGTCATCCCAAAAATTTCTTTGGCGTACGGTGCATACTTAGGCTCCAGGTAATAGTTTACCTCTTTGTTGCGCCATTTATCTTTATAGATCTTAAAATCGCCAACGGCGATCATAAACAGGTACGGTGAGTGTGGCAAATCCTGTTTCCAGGTATCAGTTCGGGTACCATCGGCATTGTTTTTTTGCGATACCAGTTTGCCGTTTGATAGGGTTACGTATTTTGATAGCACCGTCATGCTAATCTCTTCGGTAGTTTTTTGGCTTGGCTTATCAATAGTAGGAAACCATGCCGATGAGCTTTCGGTTTCGCCCTGCGTCCATATTTGGGTTGGCTTATCCTTTTCTGTACCATCCGGGTTAATAAAATATAAACCTTTGGCATCGTTAATAGCTGCGCTGCCTTTTACTTTAAGCTCATTCGGTTTGGCCGTGTAATCAATGTAAATGGTGTAGCTTTCGTTATTACGGTAAACTTTATCCAGTTTAATAGCCACGCTCAAACTATCCTGATAAGTAAACTTTAGCGGTACGTTTTTACCGTTTTTTACAACAGCAATGGTTTTTAAGTCCATGCCTTTGGCATCTAAACGGAGTGTATCGGTAGGATAAAAATGTGGTTTTAACGTAACCCATTCCTTGCCGTACATATAACGTTTTTTGTAATCGAACCGAACATCCAATTTGGTGTGCACCAAATCGTTAACCTTACGGGGTGTTTCGCGGTAAATTTTAAGTGCGGGGTCTTCGGGCTGGGGCGTTTGCTGGGCCTGTGATGATGTAAACGTGGCAGACAAAGCCGCGGAAAGCAGTAGTGTAGATAATAGTTTCAAATCAGTCATATATGGTAAATAGTAAACAAACAGCAGCGAATGTATTATAAACTAATACACCCGCCGGGGGCAAAAGGTTTTGACCCTTAACGCACGTAAGACGCCCGGTACATATTAATGTTACCGTTACAAGAATTTATTTACCGTTATAAGCTGTATATTTTCCCCTCTTTCATGATAAAACTTACGTTTTTCATCGCTTTTATATCAAGTAAGGGGTCGCCGTCAACCGCAACAATATCGGCCGATTTCCCGTTGGCTATACTGCCAATTTTTGAGCTCATGCCCAGCAGATCTGCGGCGCTGCTTGTTGCCGATTTTATAGCTTCCATCGGCGTCATGCCACCTTCAACCATGTACTGAAATTCAATGTAGTTTTTACCGTGTGCGTATACTCCTGCATCGGTACCAAAGGCAATTTTCACCCCGGCTTTATAGGCTTTGGTAAATGTTTGTTGTATCTGGGGGCCTATTTCAAGGGCTTTACGGGCAATTACCGACGGAAAGAACCCAGGGATACGGGCAGAATCGGCAACCGATTTTCCGGCGATGATGGTGGGCACATACCAGGTGCCGTACTGCTTGGCCAATTTAATATCTTCATCATCCATAAAGGTGCCGTGTTCTATCGAAGTTACGCCACCCAATATGGCCCTTCGTATGCCTTCGGCGCCGTGGGCATGGCAGGCCACTTTAAGTCCATAATCTTTGGCTGTTTCCACAACGGCCTTTATTTCGTCAATGCTGAACTGCGCACCGGATCCATCCTCGCTTAAATCCAATACCCCGCCTGTAGATGCTATTTTGATTACGTCAGATCCGCGTTTAAATTGAAGCCTTACAGCTTTTATCAATTCGTCCCTACCATCCGCCACACCTTCATCGGGCCCTGGGCGGTGGTTAAAAGCATCGTCCCTGAACCCATCCGACGGATCCATATGGCCGCCACTGGCTGATATTGCCCTGCCGGCAGTTATTACCCTGGGCCCGTCAACCAAACCCTGCCTTATTGCCTTGCGCAGGCTTATGTTTACGCCTGAGCCACCAAGGTCGCGCACCGTAGTAAAGCCCGCCATGAGTGTGCGTTTGGCAAATACCGATGCCTGGTAAGCAATATCGGCATCGGTTAATGTAAAACCCTGGATAGCCGAATTTTTATTAAACTGAGATTCAAGATGTACATGGCAATCAATTAGCCCCGGCATTACCGTTTTATTTTGCAGGTTAACAATCTTGTCTGTTCCGGTTCCCGATGTATATCCTTTTTGAATATCGACAATGGTTTTGCCTTCAACCACTATGGTTATTTGGGTTTGCGCTGCCGATGAGGTTCCGTCGATCAATTTTCCGCATTGGATGTAAGTTTTCTGGGCCGATGCGGTTTCTGCAACAAAAAGAAGAAAAACGATGAGGATGATTTTTTGCATATAAAGATGGGTTACCGTTACTTAAGCTAAAATATGATTATTTTTCACAAATCTGTATAGCTATTTCCCGACGGGTCAATCTGTACGCCTTCCGCATAAAACCGAACACCAGATGTACGTATTCGAACACCCGGCGCACCTCCACCAACGTAAATAATTGATTTACTGACATTTAAATAAATGGCACATATTTTATTCTATGTAATTAGTAGGGTATGCCCTGGTATCATAATTTATCTACCTGTAAGCTATGGATATAGAGGAACACGTTTGGCAACTGGCGACAAAAAAACTGGCTAACGAGGCATCGGCAGATGAACTGCTGGAGTTGGATAAGCTGTTAATGAAAAACCCCGAACTGAAAACCTCATTGATGTTAATTTTTGACTGGTGGCAGGATGAAAAAGAGGATACAAAAACCAACAGCTCCTTGTTATTTGAAAGGATACTGCAAAATATAAAGCCTGCAGATACGATGGCCAAAGATAATACAAGGGTTGTGCCGCCTTATTTGCCTGCCTATAAAGAACACTATAAATCGGATAAAAGAAGTTCAATTTTAATTAACACCGGTATGATTAAAAATTATTTAAAAGTTGCTTTAAGGCAATTGCAAAAACAAAAAATGTACGCCGCCATAAAAATTGGCGGCTTCGCGTTTAGTATCGCCGCTTGTTTATTAATCGCGTTGTATATCCGCGACGAAATTAGTTTTGATAAAAACTACCCTGATGCCGATAGGATTTACCGGGTTGTGGGTGCCTATAATATAGATGCCATACACGAAAAAGGTACTTCCTGGCCTGCAGTTATGGCCAAAACATTAAAAAACGACTATCCGGAGGTGGAAAAATCGGGCCGATTGATGCCAAACTCTCTTTTTTGGGGTGCCGGCAGCAACGAGCTGAAACGTGCTGATGGCGTGGAAAATACCCACGAGGATGGTTTTGCTTACGCCGATCAGTCGTTATTGGAGATGTTAAAAGTGTCCATGGTGTATGGCGATCTGGCGCACGCGCTTACCGAGCCGCAAACCATGGTGATATCAAAAAGCAAAGCCGATAAATATTTTCCTGGCCAAAACCCGGTTGGCAAGGTAATGTTCCTTAATAACAACAAAAGCAGGCCTTATAAAATTGGTGCGGTAATGCAGGATTTCCCTCCAACAACACACCTGCATTATAATTTTTTGCTTACCCTTACCGGCATTAAGTTTTGGGATGGCGAGCAGGAAACCTGGGGAGCCAGCAATTACGATGTTTACGTGCTACTTAAGCCGGGCGCAGATATTAAAGCCTTAAATAAAAAGATAACCGATGGGATAATAAAAGGCTATTACATACCCGATATGAGAAGGGGCGGCGATAAAAACGCCGATAGGATTGCCGCCGCTTTAACCATGTTTTTGCAAAACATTAAAGATATCAACCTATACTCTTATGATATCCGCGACGGCCTTTCGCACGGCGATATCCGTTTTGTGTGGCTGTTTGGCGCGGTGGCAGGCTTTATATTGGTGATAGCCTGTATTAATTTTATTAACCTGGCCACAGCAAAATCTGCCAACAGGGCAAAGGAGGTGGGCTTGCGCAAAGTGGTTGGTTCGCAACGCAGCGGGCTGATCAGCCAGTTTTTAACCGAATCATTAATTTACAGCTTTATCTCTTTTATTATAGCCATTATTTTGGCGGCGTTATTAATGCCTTATTTTAATACGCTTGCAGCAAAAACACTCACCATACCATGGCAGCATTGGTGGTTTATGCCCACCATATTGGCTGCCGCAGTAGTGGTTGGCATACTGGCGGGTGTTTACCCTGCATTCTACCTCTCCGGCTTTAAACCTGTTGAAGTGCTGAAGGGCAAGCTGGCTACCGGCAGCAAAAGCTCATTTTTGCGCAATGGGCTGGTGGTTTTTCAGTTTACAACATCCATTATATTAATTATCAGCACGGTGGTTATTTATAACCAGATGCATTATATATTGAATAAAAAGGTGGGTTTTGAAAAAGACCAGGTGCTGATGATACAGGGCACACACACGTTGGAAGGCGAAGTGCAAAACTTCAAAAACGAGCTGCTGAAGCTATCGGCAGTAAAAAGCGCCACCGTGAGCGATTTTTTACCGGTATCGGGTACCAAGCGTAACGGCAATGAGTTTCATAACGAGGGTAAACAGAAATTGGAAGCCGGTACCGGTGGCCAGTTTTGGGATGTTGATGCCGATTATATAAAAACCCTGGGCATGACTATAGTAGCCGGCCGGGATTTTAACCCTAAACTAAAAACCGATTCGCAGGCCGTGATCATTAACCAAACCATGGCCCAAAAATTAGGCCTTAAAAACCCCATCGGTAAAAGAATAAGCAATTATGGTGCGCCTGTGCCCATTATTGGCGTGGTAAAGGATTTTAATTTTGAAACGCTAAAGGGTAGCCTCGAACCGTTGGTAATGCACCTGGGCAATAGTCCTACAATTGTATCGGTAAAAATAAAATCTACCGATATAAAGGCCACCCTGGCGCAGATCACCACCGTTTGGAAAAACTTTTCGCCAAACCAACCCATCCGCTATACTTTTATGGACGAGCAATTTGCCAACATGTATGCCGATGTTCAGCGCATGGGCAGCATATTTACCAGTTTTGCTGTACTGGCTATTATTATAGCCTGCCTTGGCCTGTTTGCCCTGGCCGCCTTTATGGCCGAGCAACGCAGCCGCGAAATAGGCATCCGCAAGGTACTTGGCGCAAGCATCGCCAACATTACCCGGCTACTCTCGCTGGATTTTGTTAAGCTGGTATTTATAGCCATACTAATAGCGTCCCCCATATCCTGGTGGGCTATGAATAAATGGCTCCAGGATTTTAACCCCAGCAACCGCATCAGCATCAGCTGGTGGATGTTTGCCCTGGCGGGGATAATGGCCATTGTAATTGCCATTTGTACCGTGAGTTACCAAAGCATCAAAGCCGCGTTAATGAACCCGGTGAAGAGTTTGAAAGCAGAATAGTATCAAGTAGTAAGTATCAAGTATCAAGACAGAAAATAAAAGAGAGTTAAGAGTCAAGAATAAAGAGAGGGAAAAGTCATTAGGTCATTATGCTTCACGTCATTGAGTCATTGCAAACTTTTCAATGACTTAATAACCCAATGACTTAATGACAATAATACCAATGAACAATGATTAAGAGTTATTTAAAAACAGCGTGGAGGTTTTTGTTAAAAAACAAAACCTTTAGTTTCATCAACATTATAGGCCTGGCTACGGGTACTTTGTGTTGCCTGTATATTTTATTGTATGTGCAGGACCAGTATAGTTACGACAAACAGCATAACGGTGTAGAAAATATTTACCGGGTAACTACCGACCTGGAGCTGACCGGCGATAAGCACCATAGCGGGGCAAGTTCGCCGCCGATAACCCCGGCTATGCGGAATGATTTTGCCGAGGTAAAGCAATTTACCCGCGTGGTAACTACCGAAAAGTTTGGCGCCAAACAACACCTGCTGCGCTACAAAGAAAAGTCGTTTTATGAGAAGGACGCGCTGTTTGTGGATTCTACATTTTTCGACGTATTCAGCTACCATTTTGTGAGTGGCAGCGCTAACAGCGCTTTAGCAGAGCCATATTCTATAGTGCTGTTTAAGCCCGTGGCCGATAAACTTTTTGGTAGCGAGAATGCCGTTGGCAAAATGATATCTATTGATAACTCCTTCGGCAAACACGATTATAAGGTTATGGGCGTGATTGACGAAAGCCTGGGCAAATCGCACATTCATGGCAATATGTACATAGCGATGAACAGCGGTGGATTTGGCGAATCGGTACGGAGGAATGATGCCTGGGCCGGCAATAACTTCCTGTATGCCTACATCAAATTAAGGCCCGATGCCAGTGCTGCAGCACTGGAAAAAAAGCTGCCTGATTTTTTGAATAAATATGCGGCCCAACAACTAAAAGCTATCGGCATGAAAAAGGTATTACACCTGCAGCCGGTAAACAGCATTCACACCACCCCAGGTTTTGAAAACGAACTGAGTAAATCCCTCGACCCTTCGTTTTTATTCCTGCTGATATTAATTGCCGTGATGATCCAGGTAATTGCCTGTATCAACTTTATGAACCTATCCACCGCCCGCGCCTCAAAACGCGCCAAGGAAGTTGGTGTACGCAAAGTAATAGGCGCAGGAAAAGGCGATTTAATCAAACAGTTTTTAGGCGAATCGTTCCTGCTGGCATTTATTGGTGTTGCCATTGCATTGCCACTGCTAATCTTACTGATGCCTTATCTTAACCAGGTTACCAGGGCAGACATCCAATTAGATTTTTTCAGCAATTACAAAATCTGGTTAATGCTGTTGAGCCTTGTAGCTGTTACCGGCCTGGTTGCGGGTAGCTATCCGGCATTTTACCTGTCGGCTTTTGAAGCAATTAAGGTGATCAAGGGGAATTTTACCAACCAGGTTTCGGCAACCGGTATTCGTAAATCACTGGTTGTATTCCAATTTGTTTTATCTATAGTTTTGGTTACTGGTATCATTGTTATCTATAGCCAATTAAACTACATCAAAAATAAAGACCTTGGTTTTGATAAAAACCAAAAGCTCATCTTCAATTTTTACACCGAAGCGTCGCAGAAAAAGATGGCTGCTTTTACCAATGATCTGAAAGAACTCTCAGAAGTAAAAGCAGTAAATAATGCGGATAACTATTTAGGGCAATTTGTGCCGCACGATCATGGCGTTTTCCTGGCAGGTGGCAACATGGCCGCCGCGGTTGATGCCCAAAACATTAATACCGACGAACATTTTGTAAAAGCCAACGGCGTAAATTTAATAAGCGGCCGCGATTTCAGGCTGAATGATACCAACCGGGTATTAATCAATGAAACTTTGGCCAAACGCCTTGGCCTGGATGTGCAAAAAGCACCCGGCACCAGGCTATATTCCCAATACGATGGCAAACCAGCCACCTTTGTTGAAATAGCCGGCGTAATGAAAAACTTTAATTACAATTCCCTGCACAGCGAAGTGCGGCCCTTTATGATGGTATACCAAAACGATCCCGGCTATTTTAATTGTATGCTGGTATCTGTAGGCAGCAGTAATTATAAGGCCCTGCTTGATAAAATTTCGGCAGTTTGGCGTAAAGATTTCCCCGAGGTGCCATTTGAATATACTTTCCTGGATACCGAGGTTCAAAAACAATACGAAACCGAGATAATGCTATCTCAAATCATCAATTCATTTACGATGGTGGCCATTGTGATATCATGCCTTGGTCTGTTTGGCCTGGCTGCCTTTAGTGCTGAACAGCGCAGCAAAGAGATAGGCATCCGTAAAGTATTAGGCGCAAGCGTAACCGGTATAGTGCAATTGCTATCAACAGATTTTTTAAAGCTGGTGATCATCGCCTTTGTAATAGCCACGCCTTTGGCCTGGTGGGGCATGAGCAAATGGCTGCAGGATTTTGAATACCGCGTAACCATTAGCTGGTGGATGTTTGCCTTGGCGGGTATGTTAGCTGTTGTAGTAGCCCTGTTTACAGTAAGTTTCCAGGCCATAAAAGCAGCATTAATGAACCCGGTGAAAAGCCTAAAAGCAGAATAGTATCAAGTAGTAAGTATCAAGACCGTTGCAGGCGAGTTAGGGTCAAGAATCAAGACAGCTGTAATGAAGTTAATCCGAAAATCAAAAATCTTGCTACTTGATACTTACTACTTGATACTCCAAATGAACCAATGAACTAAAAAGATGAACCAACATTATTTTAAAACAGCATGGCGTAACCTTATTAAAAATAAGGCCAACTCCTTTATTAATATAGCCGGGCTTTCGGTGGGTATGGCGGTGGCTATGCTAATAGGCCTTTGGATATGGGACGAGCTTTCTTTTGATCAGTACCATGACAACTATAACCGTATAGCGCAGGTTGAGCAGCATTTGAAAAACAATGGCGAGATCAACACCTGGTCGGCTACGCCTTATCCGCTGGCTAATGAGTTGCGTAAAAATTATGGCAGCAATTTTAAATCGGTAGCTATGGCAACCGGCTGGGGAAACCACCTGTTTAGTTTAGGCGATAAAAAACTGAACAAGATGGGCGTTTATTTTGAGCCACAGGCACCGGAAATGCTGACACTTAAAATGCTTAAGGGTACCCGCGATGGCTTGAAAGACCCTTATTCGGTTTTGATATCGGCATCAAATGCCAAAGCCTATTTTGGTGATGCCGATCCGATGAACAAGGTTTTGAAAATTGATAACAAGCTTGATGTTAAAGTTACCGGCGTTTATGAGGATTTGCCCCGCAATACTACTTTTGGCGAGATAACTTTCATTGCACCATGGCAATTATACTTTAACAATACAGAGTGGGTACGCACAGCGGCCGATCCGTGGAGGCCAAACTTTGTTCAGATATTTGTTCAGCTTGCCGATAACACCGATTTCGCCCACGTATCCGCCAATATAAAAGATGCTAAACTGCGTAACATAAACCCCGAGCTGGCTAAAAAGAAACCGCAGCTGTTTTTACACCCCATGAGCAAATGGCACTTATACAGCGATTTTAAAAACGGTGTAAATATTGGCGGCCGCATTAAATACGTTTGGTTGTTTGGCATCATAGGCGTATTTGTATTATTACTGGCCTGCATCAACTTCATGAACCTGAGTACAGCACGAAGCGAAAAACGCGCTAAAGAAGTAGGTATCCGCAAAGCAATAGGCTCGTTACGCAGCCAGCTTATTTACCAATTTTTTAGCGAATCGTTGTTGTTTGTGGTATTGGCGCTGGCTTTATCGGTTTTATTGGTGCAGCTAAGCCTGCCTTTCTTTAATTCGGTATCTGATAAAAGCATGTCGATACAATGGGCCAGCCCGCTATTTTGGCTGATGGTTGTTGGCTTCAGTTTATTTACCGGGTTAATAGCCGGCAGCTACCCTGCTTTGTACCTGTCGTCATTTGAGCCCATCAAAGTTTTAAAGGGTTCGTTTAAAGTAGGCAGGTTTGCTGCTGTGCCGCGCAAAGTATTAGTGGTTATACAATTTACAGTATCTATTACCCTTATCATCGGGACTATAGTTGTGTTTAAACAGATCCAATTTGCTAAAGACAGACCCATCGGCTACAGCCGGGACGGATTAGTTTCTGTTCCTGTAATCAACGACGATGTTCATAAACACCTTGATGTAGTAACAACCGAACTATTAAAAAGTGAAGCGGTAATATCCGTAGCCGAAGCGGGCGCTGCTCCTACAAATTATGGTTCAAGCAGCAGCGGTTTTGATTGGAAAGGAAAAGACCCAAATATGAGTGCTGATTTTTTAACAGAAGGAATCTCTTACAATTACGCCAAAACCATTGGCTGGCAATTTAAACAGGGCCGTGGTTTTTCCCGCTCATTCCTTACCGATTCATCGGCCGTAGTAATTAATGAAACTGCCGCTAATTTTATGGGCTATAATGACAAGGCCGTTGGCGAAACTATTAAATGGGATGGCGCAACGTTGAACGTTGTAGGGGTGATCAAAGACATGATCATCAGCTCACCTTATGAAGAGATCCGCCCGTTCATTTATTACCTGTCCAAAGACTCCGAATCAACCATCCTGCTTAAAATCAACCCAAAAATGAGCGCCGCATCTGCGCTTGCCAAAATAGAAAGTATTTTTAAAGTTTATAATCCATCACAACCATTTGAATACCAGTTTGTAGACGATGAGTACGCCAAAAAATTCGGCAACGAGCAGCGCATAGGCAAACTGGCCGCCTGCTTTGCGGGCCTGGCTATATTTATCAGTTGCCTGGGCCTGTTTGGCATGGCATCGTTCCTGGCCGAGCAGCGCATTAAAGAGATTGGTGTACGCAAAGTGCTTGGCGCCTCAGTATTTAGCCTATGGCGCTTAATGTCGGTCGATTTTGTGGTGCTGGTGTTTATATCCATACTGGTTGCCACCCCTGTATCCTATTACTTTATGCATAACTGGCTGCAAGGCTACCAGTATCACGCCGGCATAACCTGGTGGATATTTGCCGCCGCCGCCGCAGGGGCCATGATAATAACACTGCTAACCGTAAGTTACCAAAGCATCCGGGCTGCATTATTAAACCCGGTGAAGAGTTTAAAGACAGAATAGTATCAAGTAGTAAGTATCAAGTATCAAGACCGCTGCGGGCGAGTTAGAGTCAAGAATCAGGCAACTGCAATGAGCTTAATTCGAAAATCAAAAATCTTACTACTTGATACTCCAAATGAACCAGTGAACTAATAAACCAATGAACTAATATGTTAAGGAATTATCTAAAAATCGCCTGGCGAAACCTTATCAGGAATAAGGCACATACGTTTATAAATATTGCGGGCCTTTCTGTAGGGCTGGCTTGTAGTTTGCTGATCCTGCTATGGGTTCAAAACGAGCTGGAGATGGATGCTTATCACAAAAACAGCAGCCGTTTATATTCTGTTTATGAACGCCAGTATTATGATAATAAAGTTGTTGGTCAATACAACACCCCTGGCTTATTGCCCGATGAGCTTAAAAAGCAAATTCCCGAAATTGAGGCATCAACAGGTATTTCATACGGTGGCGAAAGCACGTTCCGTGTTGGCGATAAAATTCTGAAAATGGGCGGGGTAAACGGTGGCGCCGATGTTTTTAAAATGTTTACTATTCCTTTGCTGGAAGGCAACGCACAAACGGCTTTAAATACACCGGTAAGCTTGGCCATCTCCAATAAAATGGCAAAAGCCTTTTTTGGCAGTGCGCAGGCGGCTATTGGCAAAACCATCCGTTATGAAAACCGGAAGGATTTTAAAGTAACCGGTGTTTACCAGGACCTGCCCAAAACCTCATCGCAACAATACGATTTTATTATGAACTGGGATGCATTTTTAGCCGATAATGATTGGGCAAAAATATGGGGCAACAACGGCCCCWCAACCGTTATCATGTTGCGCCCCGATGCCAACCCGGCTGTAGTCGAAAAAAAACTAACCCACTTTTTAGACAACCTGAATAAAAACCAAAAGAAAGGCACATTTACCGAGGAGTTAGGCGTACAGCTGTTTAAAGATGGATACCTGCACAACAATTTCGAAAACGGCGAATTTAAAGGAGGCCGTATTGAGTACGTGCGCCTGTTTACCCTTGTGGCTATTTTTATTTTGCTGATAGCCTGCATCAACTTCATGAACCTCACAACAGCCCGCTCGGTTAAGCGTGCCCGCGAAATTGGAGTGCGCAAAGTTGTTGGCGCGGTGCGTTCGGTGCTAATCAAACAATTTATAGGCGAATCGATGCTGGTAACTACGCTGGCCGTAGTGGTTTCATTATTATTATTGGTATTACTGTTGCCTGTGTTTAACAACATTACCCAAAAAGAGATAGCGCTGCCATTTCATCAGCCCGATTTCTGGTTAAAATTAGCAGCCATCACTTTAATTACCGGCTTTATATCAGGCAGCTACCCGGCTTTGTTTTTATCATCCTTTAACCCGGTAAATGTTTTAAAAGGAACATTGAAGTTAGATACCGGTACAACTATGTTCCGTAAAGGGCTGGTGGTATTCCAGTTTTTCCTGTCGGTGGTCATGATTACCGCTACTATTGTAATATCCAAGCAAATGGATTACGTGCAATCAAAAAACCTGGGCTATGATCGTGAAAATCTTATTTACATCCCGATGAATGGCGAGCTGATCCACAAATACCAGGCCTTTAAAGATGAGGCTTTGCAAATGCCAGGCATCAAGTCGATAAGCCGGATCACTGCTACGCCAACAGGGCTTGATAACGGAACCAGCGATGTTGATTGGGTAGGTAAAGATAATAACGTTCAAATTCAGTTTACGCAGGTATCTATAGGGTACGATTTTGTTAAAACCATGAAACTTAAAATGGCTGCCGGCCGCGATTTCTCGAAGGCTTACGGTGCCGATTCAGTAGGATACCTCATCAATGAAACAACACTAAAAAGATTAAAATATGCCGACCCAATAGGTAAGCCTTTAACCTTTTGGGGCAAAAAGGGGCAGATCATCGGCGTATTAAAAGATTTCCATTTTGCATCACTGCATGAGCAAATCCAGCCGCTGATCATTAGGTATGGCGAACAGGAGGGTTATGGTAATATCCTGGTGAAAACCCAGCCCGGCAAAACCCGCGATGCATTGGCCAGTTTGGCAACCCTGGCTAAGCAAATTAACCCGGCTTTCCCGTTCAGCTACACCTTCAGCGACGACGAATACCAAAAGCTTTACCAAAACGAACAGATAGTAACCAAACTTTCAAACGCGTTTGCATTTCTGGCCATATTTATATCGTGCCTTGGCCTGTTGGGCTTAGCCATGTTTACTGCCGAGCAACGCATCAAAGAGATAGGCATCCGCAAGGTATTGGGGGCCAGCGCAGCTTCGTTATTTACCCTGCTATCGTCAGAGTTTTTGCTGCTGGTTATCATTTCACTGTTTATCGCCCTGCCGGTATCCTGGTATGCCATGAGCGCCTGGCTGCGTGATTTTGCTTACCGAACGCCCATGCACTGGTGGATATTTGCCATGGCTGGCGGTATTATCATTGTAATAGCCATGGTAACAGTAAGTTTCCAGGCCATAAAAGCGGCGCTGATTAATCCGATAAAAAGCTTGAGATCGGAATAGAATCAAGAATTAAGAGCCAAGAATCAAGACAGAATTAGTCATTTCGCTGCCCTGTCATTGGTCATTGGTTGAGTTAAAAAACGTATCACGTACAACTTAAAACGTACAACATGTTCAGGAATTACCTCAAAATCGCATGGCGAAACATCTCCAAAAACAAGGTGCATACATTTATTAATGTAGCCGGGTTATCAGTTGGCATGGCGGTAGCTATGCTGATAGGCCTTTGGATATGGGATGAGTTATCGTTTGATAAGTATCATCAAAACTATAACCACATAGCCCAACTGATGACCACCCAAACGGCCAACGGCGAGACAGTCACATTCGGATCGACCGTGGTGCCCCTTAGCGCCGAACTGCGTACCAAATACGCGGGTGATTTTAAGCTAACCGCGCTTACCTGGGAGGGCACACATATATTAGCCGTTGGCGATAAAAAAATATCGCAAAACGGCATGTGGGCCGAGCCCGATTTGCCCGCTATACTTTCATTAAAAATGATAAAAGGAAGCTATGCCAGCTTTAAAGATCCTTCGTCTTTTGTATTATCACAATCTTTGGCTATCGCCTTGTTTGGCAGCGCCGACCCTATAAATAAGGTTGTACGCATTGATAACAAAACCGACATGAAGGTAGCTGGCGTTTACCAGGATTTGCCGTATAACACCACCTTTTATCCAACTAAATTCATGTTACCCTGGAGCAGCCCCGCAAACTGGTGGAATACGCAAAGTTCTGCATGGGATAACCATGGCTGCCATTTATTTGCTTTGATGAATGAGCATACCGATTTTGCCAAAGTATCGGCAAAGATCAGGAACATTACCAAGCCTCATTTTAAAATGAACGACGAGGTAATGCAAATACATCCCATGGCCAAATGGCACCTGTACAGCGATTTTAAAAACGGCAAAGCAGTTGGCGGCCGCATTGAGTTGGTGTGGCTGTTTGGCATCATTGGTACGTTTGTATTGCTGTTGGCATGTATCAATTTTATGAACCTGAGCACCGCCCGCAGTGAAAAACGCGCGAAAGAAGTTGGCATCCGCAAAGCGATAGGCTCTGTCCGCTCGCAACTGGTTAAGCAGTTTTTGAGCGAATCGCTGATGTTTGCATTTTTGGCTTTGGTGGTTACGCTTGTTTTGGTTTTAGTTGCTTTGCCCTATTTTAATAACATTGCCGATAAGCAAATTGCCATGCCTTTTATTAATCCCTGGTTTTGGGTAGCCGCTTTGAGCTTTACTTTTTTTACCGGAATTATAGCAGGAAGCTATCCGGCATTTTACCTTTCGGCCTTTGAACCAATTAAGGTATTAAAAGGGACTTTTCGTGTAGGGCGTTTTGCTTCGCTGCCGCGTAAGGTTTTAGTGATTGTACAGTTTACGGTATCTATTGTGCTCATTATCGGCACCATTATCGTTTTCAGGCAAATTCAGTTTGCGCGCAACAGGCCTGTTGGCTATACCCGCGAGGGCTTAATTACGGTTGATATGAACACGCCCGAAATTTATGGCCATTATGAAGCCATGCGGAACGACCTGATCCAAACCGGTGCGGTGGCCGACATGGCAGAATCAAACAGTTCAACAACCCAGGTATGGTCAAACAACGGTGGTTTTGAATGGGCTGGTAAAGCCCCAGGCTTCGATCCAACATTTGGTACAATAGCCGTAACTTATGATTATGGTAAAACCGTTGGCTGGAAGATAATTGAAGGCCGCGATTTTTCAAGAAGTTTTCCTACAGATACCGGGGCGTTTATATTAAATGAATCGGCAGTAAAACTAAGCGGAATTAAAAACCCTATTGGTAAAACCATGCATTGGGCAGGTAAAAACCATATTATAACCGGCGTGGTGAAGGATATGGTGATGGAATCACCATACAAACCTACCGTCGCTACCGTTTTTCATATGAACCCGACTTGGGTTAACGTCATCACCTTGCGCGTAAACCCTAAAGTGCCTATGCGCGAAGCCCTGGGCAAAATTGAACCTGTGTTTAAAAAATACAATCCCGGCAGCCCATTTCAGTTTAAGTTTAATGATGATGAATACGCCCGCAAATTTAGCGACGAACAACGCATAGGCAACCTGGCTACCGTGTTTGCTGCGCTGGCTATCTTTATCAGCTGCCTTGGCTTGTTTGGCCTTGCATCATTTGTTGCCGAACAACGCGTAAAGGAGATAGGGGTACGTAAAGTGCTTGGCGCATCGGTGGCAAACCTGTGGCGTTTATTATCAACCGAGTTTGTGGTGCTGGTAGCTATATCATTACTTATTGCAATCCCTGTGGCTTATTATTTTATGAACGGCTGGCTTCATCAATACCAGTACCGGTCGCCGATAACCTGGTGGATATTTGCATTATCGGGCACGGGGGCTATTACCATTACATTAATTACAGTAAGTTTCCAGGCCATAAAAGCAGCACTGATGAACCCGGTAAAAAGCCTGCGCTCAGAATAGAACCAAGAATTAAGAGTCAATAATCAAGACAGAGTTAGTCATTGGTCACTAGTACAGTCAAAAATTAAAAACGTATCACGTACAACTTAAAACGTACCACATGTTAAAGAACTATATCAAAATCGCGTGGCGAAACCTTATTAAAAACAAGGCGCACACTTTTATCAACGTTACCGGCTTATCGGTTGGTATGGCTGTGGCTGTGCTGATAGGTCTTTGGATCTGGAACGAGTTATCATACGATAAGTATCATGATAACTACAACCGAATTGTGCGGGTAATGCAGCACCAAACCTTTAACGGCGAGGTAGGCACACAAAACTCAATCCCCCTGCCATTAGGCTACAAACTGGGCGAAGAGTATAAAAGCGATTTTAAATATGTGGTGTTATCTACCTGGAACTTTAACCATATCATAGCCTCGGGTGATAAAAAACTATCCTACGCCGGCTCATACATGCAAGCCGATGCGCCTAACCTGCTTACCCTCAAAATGCTCAAGGGCACGCGGTCGGCATTAAAAGATCAATCGTCTATCATCCTTTCGGCATCATTGGCCAAAGCCATTTTTGGCAATGCCGACCCCATGTTTAAGGCTATAAAAATAGATAACCAATGGAACCTGAAGGTAACTGGGGTATACGAGGATTTACCTCACAATACCAGTTTTAAAGAACTGGGGTTTATTGCGCCCTGGGATCAGTTTATGACCCATCAGCCTTACCTTAAACAGGCCCGTGTAACCTGGGGCAACAACTCCTGGCAATTGTTTGCGCAGCTACAACCTAATGCCAATTTGGACCGGGTATCTGCCAGGATAAAAAACCTGAAAATGGAAGGTTTGAAGCTTAATAACGACAAAATTGGTTTAACCTTCAAGGCGTCTATCTTTTTACATCCCATGAGTAAATGGCACCTGTACTCGGAGTTCAAAAATGGCATCAATACCGGTGGCGATATTAAGTTTGTTTGGATGTTTGGCCTTATCGGCGTGTTTGTATTGCTGCTGGCTTGTATCAATTTCATGAACCTGAGCACCGCCCGTAGCGAGAAACGGGCCAAAGAAGTAGGCATCCGCAAAACAGTTGGTTCGCTGCGTAGCCAGCTCATTGGGCAGTTTTTTATGGAATCGATGCTGATAACCGTTTTCGCGTTCTTCCTGTCGTTGGTTTTGGTGCAGCTGATATTGCCCTGGTTTAACCAGGTTGCCGATAAAACCGTTACTATACTATGGTTTAATCCCTTGTTCTGGATCATGGGCATTGGCTTTAGCATTTTTACGGGTATTATAGCGGGTAGCTATCCGGCGTTTTACCTCTCGTCGTTTCAGCCTGTAAAAGTGTTAAAGGGTACTTTTAAGGCGGGCCGCTTTGCTGCCCTGCCGCGTAAAATATTGGTGGTATTACAATTCACGGTTTCGGTTACCCTTATTATTGGTACCGTTATTGTTTTCAGGCAGGTGCAGTATACCAAGAACCGTCCGGTAGGATATGACCGTACCGGGCTTATCCAGGTTGATATGCGTACCGAAGAGATCCATAATCATTTTGATGCGGTACGGAACGACCTGATTCAATCGGGCGCTATTGTTGATATGTCTGAATCCGACAGTCCGCTAACGGATATATACTCTGATAACAGCGGCTTTAAATGGCGCGATAAAGACCCCGCCCTTCAGGATGATTTTGGTACGATAGCCGTAAGCGCAGAATTTGGTAAAACCGCGCAATGGAAAGTAGTGGATGGCCGCGACTTTGCCAAAAACAACTTAGCCGATTCATCGGCCATGGTGGTAAACGAGGCAGCGGTTAAATTTATGCATTTGAAAAACCCGGTAGGCGAAACACTGGAATGGTATAAAAAATTCCAGATCATCGGTGTGGTAAAGGATATGGTGATGTCATCGCCTTACGAGCCAATACAGCCTACTGTTTTCTATCTTACAAAAAACAGCGGCGGGATGATTAACATCCGCATTAACCCTAAAGTAAGCCCGCATGAAACACTGGGTAAAATAGAAACTGCCTGGAAACGATATGCGCCCGGCAGCCCCTTTGAATATAAATTTACCGACGAACAGTACGCCCAAAAATTTGCCAACGAAGAGCGCGTAGGTAAACTGGCTGGTTTCTTTACCCTTTTGGCCATCTTTATCAGCTGTATGGGCTTATTTGGTATGGCATCCTTTATGGCCGAGCAGCGCACTAAAGAAATTGGCGTACGCAAGGTATTGGGTGCATCGGTGTTTGGCCTGTGGCGCTTAATGTCGGTAGATTTTGTGGTATTGGTTTCAATATCCCTGCTGATATCTATCCCTACGGCATACTACTTTATGCACGGCTGGTTGCAAGATTATAAATACCGCGCCGAGCTTTCCTGGTGGATCTTTGGCGTAACAGCATTAGGATCAATCATGATTACCCTGCTTACTGTAAGCTATCAAAGTATTAAGGCCGCGCTGATGAACCCGGTGAAAAGCCTTCGGTCGGAATAGAGGCAAGACGAAATTAGTCATTGGTCATTTCGCTGCGCTGTCATTGGTCATTAGTAAAATAAAAACGTATCACGTACAACTTAAAACGTACAACATGTTCAAGAATTATATCAAGATCGCCTGGCGAAACCTTACGCGTAACAGGGCGCATACTTTTATTAATATAACCGGCCTATCGGTGGGTATGGCTGTGGCCATGCTTATTGGTTTGTGGATTTGGGACGAGCTGTCATACGACAAGTATTTTAAAAACTACGACCGGCTGGTACAGGTTATGCAGCATCAAACCTTTAATGGTAATGTAGGTACACAATCTGATATACCTATGCCGTTGGGTTACAAACTGCGGGATGACTATCAGAATGATTTTAAGTATGTGGTACTATCAACCTGGACATACGCACACATCGTCGCATTCGGTGATAAAAAACTAACCCAGCAGGGAAACTATATGCAGGCCGAAGCACCAGACCTGTTCAGCTTAAAAATGATCAAAGGCACAAGATCGGGGCTAAAAGATCCATCGTCTATCATTCTGTCTGCATCGCTGGCTAAGGCCCTTTTTGGCGACACTGATCCCATGTTTAAAGCTTTAAAGATTGACAATAAATGGAACGTTAAGGTTACCGGCGTTTACGAAGATCTGCCGCATAATAACAGCTTAGCCGAAGTGGCATTTATTGCACCCTGGGATTTGTACATGACTACTCATGTAAAAACAAACATTACACAATGGGGCAATAATTCATGGCAACTATTTGCACAGCTAAGCCCCAATGCAGATATAAACAAGGTATCGGCCAGGATAAAAGATTTGAAACTGAATGCTTTTACCGCCGAGGGCAATAAGCTGGGTTTATCTTTTAAGCCAACTGTGTTTTTGCACCCGATAAGCAAATGGCATTTATATTCGGAGTTTAAAAATGGTATTAATACCGGCGGGGCTATACAATTTGTATGGATGTTTGGTATTATTGGCGTATTTGTATTGCTGCTGGCTTGTATCAATTTCATGAACCTAAGCACGGCCCGGTCAGAAAAAAGGGCCAAAGAAGTAGGTATACGCAAAACGGTAGGATCGCTGCGAGGCCAGCTTATTGGCCAGTTTTTGGTAGAGTCGGTGCTGATCTCGGCATTTGCCTTCCTGTTTTCCATAGTTCTTGTACAACTCATTTTGCCCTGGTTTAACCAGGTAGCCAATAAAACTATGCAGGTATTATGGGCCAACCCGATGTTTTGGGTACTTGGGATTGGTTTTAGCCTCATAACAGGGCTCATAGCGGGTAGTTACCCTGCCTTTTACCTGTCATCATTTAAGCCGGTGAAAG
The DNA here is from genome assembly GCF_056401935.1 of Mucilaginibacter sp. P4_D1. NCBI lineage: Bacteria > Pseudomonadati > Bacteroidota > Sphingobacteriia > Sphingobacteriales > Sphingobacteriaceae > Mucilaginibacter > Mucilaginibacter sp. P4_D1. The sequence goes on along the minus strand of NZ_JBFUIJ010000009.1, from coordinate 164,215 downwards.
TTTTAAAAGGAACATTTAAAGCCGGACGAATGGCTGCATTACCCCGTAAAGTACTGGTGGTTTTACAGTTTACGGTTTCCGTTACTTTAATCATAGGTACTATTATTGTTTTCAGACAGGTGCAATTCACCAAGAACAGACCAATAGGTTATGATCGCACCGGCCTTATTCAGATAGAAATGAAAACAGATGCCATTCATCAGCATTTTGCAGCAGTAAGGAATGACCTGCTGCAATCGGGAGCAATAGTTGAAATGGCCGAGTCTGATAGCCCGTTAACCGGGGTATATTCTAACAATAGTGGCCTTACCTGGCGAGATAAGGATCCCGGTCTGCAGGACGATTTTGGCACTATTGCAGTGAGCCCCGAATTTGGAAAAACGGCCGGTTGGAAACTTACCGACGGACGCGATTTTTCAAGGGATATTTTAACAGATTCATCGGGGATAGTATTGAACGAAGCGGCTGTAAAGTTCATGAACTTTAAACACCCGGTTGGCGAAGCCATTAAATGGTACAAGGATTTTAAAGTTATAGGCGTAGTGAAGGATATGGTTATGTCATCGCCCTATGAGCCTGTAAAACCAACTATATTTTATATGGTTTCGTATGCTCCCGGGATAGTTGATATCAGGCTGAACACCGGCAAAAGCGCCAGCGAAGCATTACGTAAAATTGAATCTGTATTTAAACAGTATGACCCGGCCAGCCCTTTTGATTATAAATTTACAGATGATCAATATGCTCAAAAGTTTGCCAACGAGGAGCGGATAGGTAAACTGGCAGGTTTCTTTACTATGTTGGCCATCTTCATTAGTTGTATGGGCCTGTTTGGCATGGCATCATTTATGGCCGAGCAGCGCACCAAGGAAATTGGCGTACGCAAGGTATTGGGTGCCTCAGTATTTGGCCTGTGGCGCTTAATGTCGATCGATTTTGTGGTGCTGGTTTCCATATCATTACTCATAGCTATACCAACCGCTTATTACTTTATGCAAGGCTGGATAAAGGATTACAAGTACCACGCCGAACTTTCCTGGTGGATTTTTGGCGCAACGGCATTAGGGTCTATCATGATAACGGTGCTCACAGTGAGCTATCAAAGTATTAAAGCCGCGTTGATAAACCCGGTGAAAAGCCTTCGGTCAGAATAGGATTGTTCATTGGTTCACCGGTTCATTAGTTCATTAGTCAGGACGGTGAATTCAGAGTCTTACCCTCTATTATATCAACAAAAAAGGAGCCTTGCAGCTCCTTTTTTGTTGTACATATGTTTTTGTTATACGCCGGCTTTTACATCCTGCATATTGTAATGCTTTAGTACATCATCAGGTACACCGGTCCATTTGTTGGGGTTGTTGCCGGCAAAGCCAATATCATCAATACCCATTTTGGTAGTGTAAAAACCCGATGCGGTTAAATCGCGCATGCGGTTAAAAAAAGCTACGCCCTGGGCCATTTCCGGTTTGGCTTTGGCGGGGTAGGCTATCATATCTACCAGCTCTATCTGCTGCGCATGGCTGCAATCGGTAAATACCTTGCCAAAACGGTTAAGGCATTGCAAATCCAGCCAGCGCAAACCGCCACGCATCGGGGTTTGATGATCGGGTATGTCCTTCACAATAAACTCGATAAAATCAGGCACCTTGGCGTCAGATGCGCTGCCCGATTTTTCGTCTTTAGGGATAATGATATCTCCCAAAACAGTAATGGTAGCCATTTCTGCCGCTGTAAAAAATTTATCGCCATTCAGCTTTTTATCGCGCTCAACCTCAAAAGGCTGGCGGCCGGCCTCGGCTCCTGTGGCTGCGGGGGCTGTTTCTTCTGTTTTTGGGGCACCGGGTTTACAAGCTTCCAGTATTAATCCTGCCGAAAGTGTGGTAAAGCCTAATGCTTTAAGGGAATCACGTCTGTTCATAATATTTTATTGGATTAACTTGTTAAACGTTTAGTGCTTTTCGTTGCTGTAATATGTATTCTGCAGTACGCATACTCATGGCCAATATCGTCCAGGTTGCGTTTTTATCACCTTGTTGTACAAACGGTGCGGCATCAACCACAAACAGGTTTTTGCAATCATGCGCCTGGCACCATTTATTCAGGGCCGACTTTTTAGGATCGTTACCCATGCGGATGGTTCCAACTTCGTGAATAATTTTGCCCGGCGCTTCTAAACCATAATTGGTTTCGGGCCCTTGCGGACCGCCATAAATGGCACCGCCCATGTTGTGCATAATTTCCTGGAAGGTTTCCTGCATGTGCTTGGCTTGCTTAATTTCGTCATCAGCCCATTTGTAGTGGAACCGCAATACCGGGATACCGTATTTATCAACCACGTTAGGGTCAATCTCGCAATAGTTATCGTAACGGGCAATAGCAGTACCGCGGCCGGCCATGCCAAACTGGGTACCATAAAAACGGCGGTAATCGTCTTTCAATGATGCACCGTAGCCACCAGCATCTTTCATTTTACCATCACGGCCGGGTACGGCGCCGTTCATATTATGAATACCGCCGCCAAAACCGTATGATGGCATGTGCATACCGCCACCATATTCAATGTGATAACCGCGTGGAAAATCAAGTTTCTTATTATCAAGCCACCACGGCGAGTAGATGTGTACGCTACCCACACCATCTTCATTGTAGCGTTTACGGTCCATCAATTCGGGCAGGAAACCGCCGGCACTTGAGCCGGTTGAATCATGCAGGTAATGGCCAACAACACCACTGCTGTTTGCCAAACCACCCGGATGCTGGGCCGATTTGGAATTGAGCAGGATACGGGCCGATTCGCCTGCGCTGGCTCCAAGGATAACCGTTTTGGCGTTTACCTGGTACTCCTGCAAATCTTCGCGGTTTACGTATGATACGCCTGTGGCCAATCCTTCGCTATTGGTTATCACTTCGCGCACCATGGCGTTGGTAATTACTTTTAAGTTGCCGGTTTTAACAGCCGGGATAACCAGGCATGATGATGCAGAGAAATCGCCATAAACTTTACAGCTCCGGCCACACTGACCGCAGAAGAAACAAGCGCCACGATCTTTATTACCGGGCAAAGCTTCGGTTAACACCGAACCACGGCCAGGGATAATGGTAACACCGGCTTTTTTGGCGCCTTTTACAATGTACAGTTCGTTAAGCCTTGGCTTTGGCGGGGGCAGGTAAATACCATCGGGTTCGTTTTCCAGCCCTTCTTTGGTACCGTAGATACCTATCATACGGTCAACCTTATCATAGTAAGGTTTTACATCATCGTAAGTTATTGGCCAGTCATCCGTAAGGCCATCTTTAGCCTGGAAATCCTTTGGCCCCATACGCAACGAGATACGGCCCCAGTGATTGGTACGGCCGCCCAGCATACGCGAGCGGAACCAGAAAAATTCAGTTTTGTCTTTAGTTGTGTAAGGTTCGCCATCAATTTCCCAGCCACCAAAAGCGGCATCAAAATCGCCAAAAGGGCGTGTTGTACCTGCACCACGGCGCGGCGACTCCCACGGCCATTTTAACTGGGCCGAGTCTTTTTGCGGATCGAAGTAAGCACCGGCTTCCAGCATCAGTACTTTAATGCCCGCATTGGCCAGTACGTAACCAGCCATACCACCGCCTGCACCCGAACCAACAATTACTACATCATAAGTTTCAGATGATTTTTTAATTTGTAGATCGCTCATATTATCTCAAAAATATCCTTTGTTTTAAAACAGGAAAAATGCACGCTTTAGGCATGCATTAGTTTAAATTGGATTATCGGTATAAATATATTGAACGCAGTGCGTAAAATATACTTTGTAAATAATTATAGTTGCTTAATTGATATTTTACGAAAAGATACCACGTGCCCATGATCCTGCAAGGCGATGTGGCCTTTTGGATATGCGGCAAAATCGGCCCAGGTTTTAAATTTGCTGTTGGCAAGTAATGTTTTCCATTCCTCGCTGCCCATTTGTACATCAACTATTTTGGTACCGTTAAGCGAAAAGGTAAGGTGCCCGTCTTTTTTGCGCAATTTTACTTTGTTCCATTCGCCGGCAGGTTTTGCAACATCAGCTGATGGTGCTTTCATATCATATAATGATCCTGCAAGGTGGTTGGCTTTTTTATTGTCTTCGGCATCTTTATTATCTAAAACCTGCATTTCGATACCCGTTTGGTAGGTAGCGCCAAATTTAGGGTCTTCATGTACACCAAAAATAATTCCGCTGTTGCCGCCTTTTTCAATATTCCACTCCAGTGTTAACTCGTAATTTTCGTACTCGTCGTTGGTAACCAGGTCGCCCTGATCTTCGGCTTTGGGGTCCAGTTGTAAGGCGCCATCAACAACTTTCCACGCTTTGGTGTCGGTTTTTAAGTAGGTGTGCCAGCCGGCTGTTGTTTTACCGTCAAATAACGATTTAGTTTGGGCCGATGCAGCAAAATGCATGGCAGATACAGCCATCAGGCTCAATAGGATCTTTTTCATCGATAGTGTTTTATAATTTAACTGGAGATATAGTACCGTTTGGATGGCTAAATATATCTGCTTTTTGTTAATGCTAAAACGATTATCGGAAAAATAAATTACAAACAGCTGTAAACAGGTGTGTAAAAATGTGGATAGGTTGGGGAGTTGCCAGTGGTGAGTAGTGAGTTTAGAGTTGAAAGACAGAATAACTAAACTTCCAACTCTAAACTCACTACTCACAACTTATTCAGCGTGTTTGTGAAAGCCAAATGATAAGTTGGCGGCAATGCCTATCATGCCATAGCCGTAGCTATCCTGAAAACTTTGGTTATAATCATCCTGGCCCCGGTAGCCGGCGCCAACCATAAAGGCTGTTCCCTGCATAAACGGAAACGAGTAGTAGTATTTAAGGCTCACGTTCAGGCGTTTTTTTACATCAAAAGTCGAGTAGTTGTCATACTTGTCAGCTATGTAGGTAAAATCAAACTGAATGCGCTGCCAGTTTTCGTAGGTTTTACGCCCTTGCTCCAACGGATCATCATAAGCCTTTACAAAGTTGTACATGCGGCTGCCGTTAATACGCACAAAGCCATAATGATCTTTTAAGCCCTGTGAAAGGCCCAGGTTGAACAAGCCGGCGTGTACCTCCAACGCTACGTTATCGTAACGGTTAATAGTGAGCCCTGGCTTATCAACCCGCTTACCTGTATAATAGGTAAGGGTGTAAAAGTTAGTAGTAAACTTACCGCTGTCAACATTAAAGGTACCATCCTTATTTAGCGATGGCCCCCTAACGCCGTTGGAATGGTGCGAGTAACCTAACGATAAAAATTTTGGCCTGTAAGTATCTTCATTTAGCCTGTAAAACACGTTGGCGTTTGGCATATAGCTGGGCGATTTTACAGGTGCATCGCGGGTATTCAGCAATCGGATTTTAACCCTGGAGGTAAACTCAAAAAAGAAACGCGACTTGGGTGTACTAAACAGGATAAAATTTGGCGAAAGATCGGCAACCAGCTGGGTTTTATCCGGCTGAAAATACTCATTACCTGCCAGCGAAAGCCTCATGTTTTCTTCAAAAATATTATCAAACGCGTGGTTAATAATATGGTGCGATAAACGCGCCGAATCTGACTTACTGGTATCATTGCTTAATGTAGCAGCCTTAGCTGTTATACTTTGAAAAAGTACGAATACAAGGCAGAAAATTATTTTTGAAGAAGCCCGTTTTAATTTATGATTAAAGGCTGTAGCAGCTTTGCTGCCTGATGCCTTAATAAGTGTAAAATTGTTCAATGGAGTAGTACTTTGTGTAGATCGATATAAAAAACAACTTAAATGACGCTTAACTAACGTGATGCATCCAATAGTTAAATACCATGCCGCAATATTAATTATTAATCATTTTTGAGTAAACGGGCCTGTGTCAGGATAGGGTAAAGCTTGGCCAAAATGCCCTTTTGAGCTTAAATACGGCACATTACTGTTTCCGGTTTTTACAGTAGTATTACAGTTGAGGGGTGCTTCTGGATGATGACATCGGCAAAAAAGTCGTTTAGACATCTAATTTTCGTTGAAAGAGCTTACGATATTTCGTCAATTGAGTATATCTCATCGTAAAATCAGTATCGCTTTAACCCAGGGCTACCTTTTGAACAGCTGCTCGACTGCACTAATCCGCTAAATTGTTGATAGATATAATTTAAAATCCATTTGCTTTTAGTCGGGAATTGTTATATTTGGTTATAAGCCAATCCCTAATTTTAACCTGAGTATCATGATAAAAGTTTCTAACATACTGGCCCGTAAGGGTGGCGGTGCTATCAGCATTGATGCAGGTACATCTGTTTTGGAAGCATTGGAACTGATGGCCGCCAAAAACATCGGCTCGGTAGTGATAACCGAAGACGGCGAATATCTTGGCCTACTCACCGAGCGTGATTACGCCCGCAAAGTGATCCTGAAAGGCAAATCATCCCACGAAACCCTGGTTCGCGAAATCATGAGCACCGGCCTGCCCCGTATTGTACCCGAAAACTCCATAGAAACCTGCATGCATATTATGAGCGAAAGCAATATCCGCTACCTGCCCGTTTTTATGGCCGATAAACTTTGCGGCATCATTTCTATTAACGATTTGGTAAAGGAAACTATCTTAAGTCAACAAGAGACTATTGAACAGTTGAGGGGGTATATACATTCCTGATTTGGGAATTGAGATTTTCGATTTCGGATTTTAAGAAGGATTAATTTGGAGTGGGAGGGGGTAATGCATTTAGCAGATAAGTACTTAATTGAGTGCCGCCAGAATTTCCCGGATCGAAAAATGAGCACCGCATACAAACTCATCTGCTGCGCCGTAATATATGGTTAGCTTATCGCCGTTAACAACATGCCCGTTGGTAAACACCACAAATCCAAAAAAGCCGCTTAGTTCGTAAGCTTCGGTTGGGACCATAATGGGTTCTGTTGTGCGGGCAATCACTTTCCAGGGTTCATTGATATCCATAAGGAATGCGCCTAAGCAATATTGATGCTGCTCATTAGCACCATGGTAAATTTCAAGCCAGCCTTGTTCTGTTTTTATGGGCGACGCGCCGGCGCCAACGCGCGTGTTATCCCACAGACCGGCCCTTGTTTTGATAATACACTGATGATTTCCCCAATGTAAGCCATCCGGCGATTCGGCCAGCCAGATGTAATTGCCGCCTATCTCTTTACTGCTGGGGCGATGCAAGGCATAGTATTTTCCGCTGATTTTTTCCTCAAATAACGCACAGTCTTTATTGTGCGGTGCCAATATCATGCCTTTGTGCTCAAAAGTAAGCCAATCTTCAGTGGTACGTAAACCAACGCCAACGCCGCTGTCGGACACGGCTGTGTAGGTAAGGTAATAAGTATCCTCAATCTGGGTAACCCGGCAGTCCTCTATCCCGAAGCGCTCCAGGTAACCGCTGCCAAACAGCGACGCGCTCTGTCCATCTTCTTTAAAATGTATACCGTCGTCGCTCGATAACAAACGCAGGTGTGATAGCGTAGTGAGATAATCCAACCCTTTATAGTTTATCACCCGGGCATCGGCAGCTACCAGGTCGGGGTCGTTAAGCGGTACTTCTATGATCTCGGTATTCCCGGTAGCATTTATCATGGTAAAAAATATAACCCCTTCTTTTTGGGCTATACTTTCCGCCACTCTTACCAGTAACCATGTTTTATTTTGATAGGTAAACACACCGGGGTTAAGTAGGCTGATAACCTGTAGTTGCTGCCGGCTGGGCGTTACATCTTTTGGCAGCAATATGGGATTTTCGGGGAAACGTCTTGCCAGATCTTTCATCTGCAATAAACCATTCGCCATTAATTTAAGTTTTCGTTATAAATAATTTATTTAATTACAAACAAAGCCTAATCTATTATAGTTATGGTACTTACATTTCAAGCCGCTGTTTATAGCGTTCAGCGGGTAATTAAAAAATTGTTTAACCGATTGATTTTTACAAATGAATGTAGTATCACCATGGGCGGCAGCGGTAAATGAAATTTTTAACGACCAGGACCTGCCATCACTTTACGAACGCGCAAGCGGGGCCTACAAGGTAAACATCCATCACATTAACAACGCGTTATGGATAACAGTTACCTGCCCCAAAGGCTGCAGGGTTGTCATCCGGGCCGCTTACGCACCTACGGATCATTTAAAGGCAACCAGGTTTGACGTTAACGACGGTGGCGCTACTGTAAAGTTAAAAACCAGCATCGGCCTTTACGAGGTAAACCTACATTTCCCGGAACCGGATAAACCATTAATCAGGTACACCACAACGCTTACCCCTGCCGATCCCTTGGTTATTCCTTTTTGGCCAAGGGACATGGTGATTACCGGTAAAGACGGTGAAAACGGCTATACAGAAGGCAGGGTGCATATCACCCAGGAGGGTACCCGTACAGGCCTGCAGTTTATCAGCCTGGATAAGCCAAAATCGGGCACCTTATTGTACCTCCAAACCCTTACCGCGCTCAACGATTATTGCCAGGCGACAGAAACTTCGTTATCAGGTGTAGTAGGCGGTCAGTGGCCCGAACTTGGATTTGCCTTGCCGCCTACCAAAGATAAACCATTGCCGGCCGGTAAGGCATTTATTATAGCCGATGCTTTTTTGGCGTTCAGCTCCGAAAATATTAAGGACGAAATGCAATCGGCCCGTCTGTTTATGGATATGCTGGCTTCAGTTTACCTGCACTTGCCCAAACCTGAAACCCAATACCACGACTGGCCGCAGATACTGGACAAGGGATTGAACGATCTGCAAACCAGCCATGCCTGCTGGTCGCACGCCAACGGGCACGATTACCTAAATGCCTACGTATCTGACTATGCCACCCCGCCCGAGTTAATGGTACAGCTTGCTGTATTATTGCCATTGCAGGATTACGAGTATTGGAGTAAGAAAGAGATGCCCGCAGTTAAAATGATTAAGGACGGCATCGGGGCCTTTTACGACGAAAAGTTGGGTACCGTGGTAAGATGGCTGCCCGCCCTGGCCGATGACCTCGATGGATCGGAAGAACAGCTGAAACCTAATGTGATGGACTCCTGGTACCTAAACCATCCTTTATTGAATTTGGGCAGGATGGCCCTGCGCGGAGATAAAAAATCAGAAAAGCTATTTTTGAGTTCATTGGGTTTTACCATAAAAGTAGCCCGGCACTTTAAATACAACTGGCCCGTGTTTTACAACATGGAAACGCTGGAGGTTGTAAAAGCCGAAACCGCCCCCGGCAAGGGAGGCGAAAAAGATGTGGCAGGTTTATATGCCCACGTAATGCTGCACGCCTGGGAACTTACCAAAGATGATAAGTATTTATCAGAAGCAAAAAAGGCAGCCAAAACATTACAGGGCAAAGGTTTTGAGCTTTTTTACCAGGCCAATAATACCGCGTTCTCGGCCAATGCCATGTTGTGGTTGCACAAAATCACCAACGAACCGGTTTATTTGAATTTAAGTTACTTATGCCTGGCCAACGTGATGCGCAATTTCCAATTATGGGAGTGCAATTATGGATATGCCCAACACTTCACCACATTTTTCGGCATCTTCCCGCTTAACGATGCGCCTTACACAGCAGCTTACGAGGAGCAGGAAGTATTTTCGGCCATGCACAACTACCTTATTTACGCCGAAGGTATGGACGTGCTGCCATCGGTATCGTTGTTATTGGCCGAATTTATCCGCTATATAGTTCAACGCGCGGTGTATTACTATCCGCCCAATTTGCCTAAAGACGTACTATCCGACGAGGTAAAAATGGGGGAAGTAGACCCCAACCTTTGGATAGCCATTGAGGATATTCATGACGGCTGGGAACAATCGGGCACTGTTGGCCAGGAAGTGTACGGCGCAGGAGTAGCCTTCGGTATTGTGCCAAGGCATTACCGCGCACTGCCCAACGAATCTTTCATGATCTATGTAGATTACCCAACTTCCGACTTTAAATACCGCAAAGGTAGCCCACTCAGCTTTTGGGTACGAGGCGACGAAAAACTAACCTGTCGTATGATGCTATTGAGCAAGGATGGTAAAAGCCTGCCTAAATTTAAAGTGGTTATGCAGCAAAAAGAGCACGAGGAGGTTATAAAGGGTGAACAGACTAAGGAGGGGAATTTGGAATATGTGGTTAGGGGAAATTGTTATGTGACCATTAGGTGTGAAAGCAAATAGCGATAGTCCTGGTTATTATTCAAGGCGCTGATTTGGTGTATATGGCTTTCAACTTATAATGAAGCCCTATATCCAATTAAATTTTCCTACCTTGCATAATTTACTTATAAGATATAGTGACTTTTCAGGATTTTAATTTCAACGAGCAATTATTTGAAGGCATAGAGAGTATGGGTTTTACCACCCCTACTCCCATACAGGAAATGGCAATCCCCGCAATTATGCAGGGTAAAGACCTTATTGCCTGCGCCCAAACTGGTACCGGGAAAACCGGCGCCTACTTATTGCCAACCCTCAATCATATTACCGGTACGGCCAAACACCAAACCAGCGTGCTTATTTTAGCACCAACCCGCGAGCTTGCCCAACAGATAGACCAACAGGTAGAAGGCCTGGCCTATTTTACCGGCGTTAGCTCCATAGCTATATTTGGCGGCGGTGATGGTATGGCTTACGAACAACAGCGCCGCGGCATCCAGAATAATGTAAACATTATTATTGCCACGCCAGGTCGTTTAATCGCACACCTTACATCGGGCGTATTAAAGCTTAACCACTTAACTCACCTGATATTAGATGAGGCCGACCGCATGCTCGACATGGGCTTCAGCGACGATATCATGAAGATCATCAGCTACCTGCCTAAAGAAAGGCAAACGCTGCTGTTTTCGGCCACCATGCCAGGGCGCATCCGTTCATTGGCCAAGGCTATTTTGAAAGATCCCGAGCAGATTAATATTGCCATTTCGCAGCCTGCCGTAGGTATCGATCAGCAGATCTATCGGATGCACGATCAGCAAAAAACGCCTTTACTGCAACTGATCCTGCGCGATGCCGCTTATACAAGCACCATCATTTTTGCATCCCGTAAGGAGATTGTAAAATCTTTATACAAAGAATTAAAGGCAGCCAAAATAAACGCTATGGCCTTCCACTCCGACCTGGAGCAAAAGGAACGTGAGGAGATACTGCTGAAATTTAAAAACAGGCAGTTGCCGGTTATTATTGGTACCGACGCCCTTTCGCGCGGTATTGATGTTGAGGGTATCGACCTGGTGGTTAACTATGATGTTCCGGGCGATCCTGAAGATTATATCCACCGCATAGGCCGTACCGCACGCGCCGCTACAACCGGTACCGCCATCACTTTTGTAAACCACCGCGACGAGCGTAAGCTTAAAAACATTGAACAACTGATGGACCGCGCTATCCGCGTAGTTGGCTTGCCCGATGAATTAGCTTCTATACAACCTGCGCCACAATCGGCCCAGTCTGACGATAAACGAAACCCTAAAAGGCCAAACAGGCGTTTTAACAAAAACAAACCGAAGCCTAAGAATAACGGTTAAGTCGAAAGTCTGAAGTTCTAAGTCTGAAGTCGAAAGTTAAGACTTAGAACTTGGGACTTAAGACTTCGGCCTATGGATCCAGCGGCTCAAGCGGGTTTATTTGTAGCGATGCGATATTGGGGTAAAACTCCTGCTCGGTATTTGATAATCGCCGGCCAAGGGAATAGGGTATATAGCCAAGGTCGGCCATGCAGCGCTTATCCATATACGAAATATAATAGCTCTGTATTTTATTGGTAGATGTGATAAAAGGCTTGTTAAAAGGCATCCCATACCTGAATATCAGGCGTGCGCAATTGCGCAGATTGGTGGTAGTATGGCGCGCCTGGGGCTCAATAAAAATGCCGTTTTCGGGAATTTTTAATTGATTAATCAGGTATTTTTTCATTTCCTCTGCCTCGGCAAACCTGGTCTTAAAAGGGTGTACCCTACCACCCGAAACCATGATGAACGGTGTTAACCCTTGTGCAAATTTTAAGGCTGCTATTTTACAGCGCTCTATGCTCCCCTTACTTATGGATACCCCCGGCTTATCGGGCCCCTCTCCGGGCACCAGCATCAAAGTATATTGATATTTTTTCCAGTTGATGGTTTTTAGCCGTTTGTAAGCTGCTTTGTTGGCCTTTTGTTCCAGGGGTTCGTCGTTGGCGGCATCGTTGCGCCCGTTTATATCCAAACTATGCAGGGCATAATTTAATGATGGTAAGTAAAACAGCTTTGTTCCGCCACATTTCTTTATAATAGCTGTGGCCCCATCGGCAATTAACCTGGGGTAAGTATTGCGGTATACATTAAAGTTGATGGAATCCACATCCGGAAAATTGGGATTTTTACCTTCGGCATACACCTCGATGGTATGATTTATAGCCAGGGCATCCTGTTCCCAGGCCTTTACCAGCATTGCGGCCGGCGCCAGCGAATCGTATTTAATATAACAGCCCGAAGGGATTAAATGATCTTTAACCAGCAGGCCCAACGCATTATTTGGTTTGTATAGAGCAGAAAACCTGTCGCCGACTGTTTTTATTTCCTGTTCCGAAAATTTCAATGGTTGTATAATGCTGCGAAAACCTCTGTTGTCCTTTAATGAATCCTGTATATTTTTAAGTTTAGCCTGTACCATGCGTACCAAAGCAGCATCGCTGCCAATAAGCTTAGTGGCAGGCGCGTAGTTTTGGAGCAAGTTTAGCAGGTAATAATTTTTGATCTCGGTATAGTTTTTCCCAATCAACCGGTATTGCTGGCTGGCATTTTGGGCATTAACATGCAGCGAGTAAACGCTTATAAAAAGGATTAGCAAAAATTTCTTCATACAGGATTCAGCGAAACAAGGTTTCGGATTAAAATTAAATAAACAAAGTGTTAATCAATAAAATACACGCTTTGTTTTAACTCAAATAAAAAATGCCTGCAATTTGACTATGCAGGCATTTCTATTCACTTAACCCTCTCCTATTTTATATTCAGCGTAAGCGTGGTATAATAAAAGCCCCCAATGGCCGGGCCGCCTAAAAACGAATAGTAATATTGATTGGTAAGGTTGCTGGCCCCAACTTTCACATTAAGGCCTGTTTTTACAAAATCGTAGTTAACCTGGGCATCAATAGTACCGTATGATGCTACATTGCCATTAACCAAAAACGATTGCCAGTAAAAACCGCTTTGCCATTTATAGGTGGCATTAAAGCCAAAATTGCCAACAACATGATTACCGCCAAAAGAGTAATTAGTGATCCATTGCGGCGTATTAAAACCATCTTCCAACGCATCCTCGTTAGCGGTGCGCTGCAGTTTGGCGTATGATACATTGCCGGTTAAAATATATTTTTGCCATAGGCGATAGGATAGCCCCAGGCTGCCGCCAATGTTGTAAACCACGCTTTGCGAATTCGTCCACACCCGGTAGCGGGCCTGTTTGGTTTTATCGTTCAGGTAGTAAGGGATAGAATCGGGTTTGGTGGTCCCCGGTACGTTCAGTTCAATCTGCCCTATAAAATTATTGTAGCGGTTGTAATAAAAATCAGCGTCAACACTCAAATCGCCATTAAAAAACAACGACTTATAGCCCGCCTCGAACGATTTGATGTGCTCAGGTTGCAGGTAGGTATAGGTGTTCTTCTTAAGCAGGCCTTTCTCTTTTTCGATAGCCGCGCTGGTTGACATGCCCGAGTTAAAATCGTTTTTAACCGCTGCCTGGAAAGCATCTATAGAGGTACGCACATAGGAGTTTTCAAACACTCCGTTTGATACCACCCTTAAACCGCCAACCCGTTTTACGCCGCCACTGTTCACATTACTAAAAGCTTCAAAAATACTTGGGAAACGATAGCCACTCTGGAACGATACCCTGAAGTTTTGTTCAGGCACCGGCGAAAATACAGCAGTAAAACGTGGGTTCAGTTTCAAGCTAAAGTAATCGTTTTTATCGGCACGTAGCGTAGCCGACAGCTTCAGTTCATTATCAAAAAGCGATTTGGCTATCTGCACAAAGCCACCGGTCTTGCTGTAATCAAGATTGCTGTATTCCTGCCCCTTCACGTAATTAATAAAGTAGTTACCATCCGGGTGAATGATATAGGTACGATGATCAAAGCCCGCCATCAATTCAAGCCCGGTTTGTTTTTTAAAGTTTGATGAAATAGCGTTCGAGATATCTACCTGCCCTTCCGCATGCCACATATCATCCTTAACCCGCAATGCCGCGCCAACATCCCAGTTATTAATATCGGCCAATTTATCAAGCGTAGCTTTAAATGCAGCGGTTCCGGGCTGATAGCGGCCGGCATCGGCCAGCTGGCGTGCCTGTTGCAAAGCCTGTGGCACGGTAGCGCCCGCAGATGTGGCCGTATTAAAACCTTTGGTAAAATCGGCATACCAGGTATTATCGTCTTTGTAGTTGCGATCAATATTTTCGCCGGCCGAACGCAGGTTGTATGATTTTCCGGTGTTTTCGCTGGTCCAGTAGGCCCGTACCTGGTAAATATTATTCTTCAGTTCAAGCGCGTGTTGCTGCAAAACATAACCCGACAGCCTGAAACGGTTGGCCCGCTGGTAAATATTATCCAGATCGGCAAAGCGGTAGGTGTAGGTTAAGCGGGTATTATCGTTAATCTTATAAGCCAGGCCAACATCAACCTTTACATTATGCAGGTTGTAGCTGGTTACATCCTTTTCGGCATAACCGGTACGGGCAATGGAATATTGTTTACCGCCAAGCGTTACGGTTTTCCTGTCGGATGATTCATTACCATAGCCATTCACCGGATCGTAGCCGGGATTATCAGGGCCACCCGCAATACCTAATTTTGCGTTGGCGGCAGCATTTAAATCGGTGCGGTTATCGGCAATCCAATCGTACCCGGTGGTATAAGTGCCGTTTATTTTAAAAGCGAACTTTTTGGAAATAGCCTTGGCCAGCCTGAAACTGGTTTCAGAAAACAGCTTTGCAGATGTCTCCGAATCGCCAATATGGTTGATACCTGTTTTTTGCTGAATGCTGATGCCCTGGCTGGTAAAAGGATCTTTGGTGATAAAATTGGCCAGCCCATTAATCGCATTCAAGCCATATAATGCAGATGCCGTGCCGGGGATGATCTCTACGCTTTCGATATCCAGGTCGCTTGGACCCATGGCGTCACCAATTGGGGCACCAATGTGAGGGGCCTGGTTATCAACCCCATCAACCAGTTGCGTAAAGCGAACGTTGGTGGTATTGGCAAAACCACGGGTATTGATGATCCTGAAGCCAAGGCTGGGGGTTATCAGCTGTACGCCTTTTACATTTTCCAGCGCGTCAAAAAATGATGGTGCGGCAGATCTTCTGAAATCGGCGGCGGTTATTTTCTCGATACTTACCGGCGACCGTAAAATATTTTCGCTGATGCGCGATGCGGATACTACTACTTCTCCAAGCTCCTGCTTTTTGATTTGCGTGGTATCGTTTCTTTTGGCAATAGTATCTTTTGCCTTTTTGCTGCTTTGGGCAAATATTGTACTCACTGCAAGTAACATCATTGATAATAAGGCGTAGTATTTATTCATATTATTTGGTTAAAATTCGATATGCTTTTATTTATATAACGATGATCAAAAAATAAACCGGCTATTCAAACCGGCTTAATATGCTGTAATTTATACTTCTATAAGCGGACTATTTTCCTTCAAAAACTCTTTGAACTTAGCCTGGAAAAGTTTGTACTGCTCAATGGCTTTAAACCCTTTCTCGGTAACCTGTGCGCTGCCGCCACCTTTACCGCCCCGGTGCGAAATAACCACCGGCGAGCCAAAATGCTCGTTCATGTAATTGATAATATCCCATGCCTGCCTGTACGACATTTTCATTTGTAAAGCCGCCTGCCGTAATGATCCCGATTGCTGGATGCGTTCCAGTAACTCCACCCGGCCATGGCCAAGCAATTTTCCATCCGGGGTTTCAAACCAGATGCGCCCGTTTAAATTCAATTTCACATCCATTCAACCACAAAATATCGACACTTTCATTCGAAAACAACAATTTTCACAAAAAAACCATCTATAGGTGCTTTTTTACTGTTTTTAACAAGAATATTTCAATTTAATGCCAAACATATGACTTTACTAATATTTTTCATTTTAACCAATCAAATAAATATTAAAACAACATATATAAATCATAAAAAACAACCTTATCTGCTCTGTTTAAAGATTAGTCGCGCGAGCCATTAAATCCTTACAACCTTATAAATATATTTTCAAAATTTCAAACAAAAAAATGCGTTCGCCATTTTGTCGGGAACGCATCAGGATATTTTATTAATCGAAAAAGGCACGGGCCTACAGCAAACTGAACAAACTTTATGTTCTCGGCCTTTTTGGATTAAAGGCCACCAGGTAATTCAGGTCCTCAACAGGCGGGTTGCGCTCGTCAATTTTTTGCAACTCTTTGTTGAACGTTTGGTTAAGACGCGTTTTTACGGTGTGAAATACTTGAAGCAAAATTTCGGGGCCAACTTTGGCGGCGATGGTTGGGTAATAATCTTTTTGAATCCTTATCCTGTCGGTATTGGTTACCATGCTCAATTCCCAGCTATCTTCGGCTTTAAAGCCAAATTCTTTAGCGGTGTTCAGCAGGTCGTACATGTACATGCGGGTTTCGGTTTCAATAGATCTTTCAGCAGCAACTGTCATATGATTATTTTTTACGGTATTGCAGCCTCTTAGAGGCTGGTATTATGTTAAAGCTTAACTATCACCGTATCAGAAAATGGCAACGCCTAAGTTGTAGTAGTATATTAAGGAAGGAATTGCTGAAAGATACCTATAATTTACCACAAAACCGTATTTATTAAATATTAATTAAATGGCGGGTATACCAAATCCCCTCCAACAGGTCAAAAAACGCATCTCCACTGCCGGGGCTTATGCTTTCAGCGAATTACAAATGAAATAAATGCGTGTCGCGAAAACACCGCCGGCTACGAAAAGCAACTTTGTAATCATTCAAAAAAACGACAAAATACTGTTAGTACCTGTTAGAAAACACCCACCGCTTTTGTACCGCTTTAAATATATTTGCCTAAACATACGTGCGGTGCAAACCGTTGTTCATTCAAACTCACATCTGCCATGGCAAATAATTTTAAAGAAGCAAGCGTTGACGAAATAAACCAGGTAATGCAACAAGCGCAAACCGCATTTGAAGCTTACCAGCAAACCAGCATCGAGCAAAAAAGTCTGTTTTTAGAGGCTATCGCTGCCGAAATTGAAGCTTTAGGCGATGCCTTACTGCAAAAAGCATCCGAAGAAACCAACCTGCCTATTCCCCGCTTAACCGGCGAGCGCGCCCGCACCACAGGCCAGCTGCGCATGTTTGCTACCATGCTGCGCGAAGGCAGCTGGGTTGAAGCCAGTATTGATACCGCTAACCCGCTCAGGGCGCCATTGCCAAAACCCGATGCTCGTAAAGTGCTTATACCGCTTGGCCCTGTAGCTGTTTTTGGTGCAAGTAACTTCCCGTTCGCTTACTCAACCGCAGGCGGCGATACCGCGAGCGCTTTGGCTGCAGGCTGTCCCGTAGTAGTAAAAGCACACCCGGCCCATGCCGAAACTTCGGAGATGGTGTACAGTGCTATAAAAAAAGCAATTTTAAGCAGCAACATGCCCGAGCATATTTTTCAGCATGTACATGGCACCTCATTTGAAAGCGGCAAAGCCCTGGTGCAGGCCGATGAAACAGCAGCTGTTGGCTTTACCGGATCAACTGTTGGCGGTTTGGCATTGCTGCAATATTCGTCGCAACGCAAAAAGCCTATCCCGGTATTTTCCGAAATGGGCAGTATAAACCCGGTTGTATTTTTGCCAGATACCCTCAACAAAAACGCTGCCGACCTGGCCGCACAATATGCCGGTTCAATAACTCTGGGCATGGGCCAGTTTTGTACCAACCCCGGCCTGATGCTTGCTATTGAGGGCGACGGGCTCTACAGTTTCCTGGATAGCCTTGGCAAAGGCATTGAAGCCATTAAGCCCGCCAAAATGCTGCATGTGGGTATCCACACGGCTTACCAAAAAAAGAGCCATGAAGCGTTAACGCAGGATGGTGTTAAGGTGATCCAAAAATCGGCTACCGAAGCACACGATATTGAGGCATTACCAACTGTTGCCCTGGTAAGCGGCGAAACTTTTTTAGCCAACCCATTACTGCACGAAGAGGTTTTTGGACCATACTCACTGATGGTAAACTGCAAAGACGAGCAGGAACTGCTTAAAGTATTAAAATCGGTATCGGGCCAGTTAACCACCACTGTAATGGGTACCGATGAGGATTTTGCCGGACATAAAGCCTTATTACAATTACTCCCATCAATTGCCGGTCGTGTATTGTTTAACGGCGTACCAACCGGTGTTGAAGTTTGCCATAGTATGGTTCATGGAGGGCCTTTCCCGGCCACTACGGATAGCCGCTTTACAGCAGTGGGCACCAACGCCGTAAAGCGCTGGGTTCGCCCGGTATGCTACCAAAACTGCCCGGATGGCTTATTGCCTTTGGCGCTGCAAAACGCCAACCCTTTGGGGATTTGGAGGCTGGTAGATAATGAGTGGAAGAAATAGCTCAATTAAGCCATAGAAATTAATTCAAAAAATCGCTATGGCTTAATATTATTTGATTATTTTGGATCATCGCACATGCTTCTTTTCAACTCCATCACCGATGTTATCAATTATCTGAAAACCAATTTAGATGATACCGATATAACCCTCAATAAGGGGGCAAGCAAAAATCAGATAGAAGCTGTAGAAAACGCCTACAACATAAAATTACCTGACGACATCCGGCAGTTTTATGAATTCACAGACGGTTTTATATCTGATGAAGATATGTTTAGCATCATTCCACTAAACGATGTAATATGGAATAAGGAACAACGCAATTATAAAGAGTTGTATATAGCCGAGTTTATGATTTATTGTGACGCATGGGAGTTGATAGTAAACCCGGATAGCAATAATGACTATAAAATAACCACAATAGACAACACCAACGACAACATCGTTTTGACAAATTCTTTTGTCGAGTTTCTCAGAAGATTCCTAATTGGTGGATTATACGAAAAGGATGGGTTGTATGATTGGAGAGTTCAATTAAAAAGATAATCTAACTATTTTCCGTTCAAGGCGTTGTTACCACCGTATGCGAACCATCAGGGTTCACCATAATAGTTGTATTAACGGTCGTTTTAACAACAACTGAGTGCGATCCATCGGGATTTACAATAACCGAGGTTTGTCCATTATCAACTATGGAAGAATGTGTACCATCGGGGTTGACAATAGTTGAGACCGGGCCGTTTTTTACCAGGATGGAATGCGTGCTGTTGGGATTGACAATTGTTACCGTCGCCCCGTTATCTATCCACAATGAATGTGCTCCGTTTGAGTTTACAACAGTAGCCGTATTGCCGGTTTGCGATACTACAGTATTTGTACCATCGGGATTTACTATAGTAGCTATTTTACCGTTTTTAATTATGGTACCCAGCTTACCGTCCGGATAAACAAAAGTAAAATTATACATGCTGTCCTTACTTGATTTTACGGCATTATAAACTGCAAGGTCGGTAGTGTTGAATATCGCTGTCTGCTGGGCAGATACATTTCCGGTAAAAGCTATTGATAACAGGATGAGGATAAGTTTTTTCATGATGCAGCAGGTTTCCGGGTTTGACTATTATGGCCCGAAAAGGTTTAATAACCCACTTGCAAAAACTCAAGTTACTGCTTCAATATTGTTGGCCAATCGGCTACTTACTTCCCAAACCGCTTTACCACATCGGGCGCGGCGCCTGGCAGTTTAATTTTATAGCGGTAGCCGCCGTTAAAAAAATCTTCCTCCCGTAAAAACTCATGGCTGTTTTTGCTTATCCAAAAGGTTTGGCTATAGTGCTGGCCCTTATAATCGGCTTCGGTAAGCAGCTTCCAGCAATCAACTTTTTCGTTATCTAATGTGGCCAGCTCTTCGCTGCCGGTTACTTTGTACACTGCGTATTCGGGGGTGTTGCTCACCGCATCGTAAAAATTGATGGCAAATATTTTGCCGGCTGCAAGGGGCAGCATTTCAAAAGTTTCTATATCCAGGTTCCAGTTAAAATAGGGCTCTTTAACGTTTAGCAAAAAATCCTTCGCCAGGTTATTTTTCACGGTATCGGCACCGCCAATTGTAGTGGCACCCCAATTAAATGCTTTGGTTTTTGTGCCTATGGTTTCTGAATGATAAACCGGCGTAAAATCCGCCGCCCTGTTTGCCGAGAATGTCGACCGGTATGATGCGCTGTCGGCTGAATACCAATGCTGGGTTACGGTAACAATATCCTCGCCATTACGGTTGCCGCTTTCTACATCGCGCAGCCAGACAGACATGCGCAAACGCCTATCGTCCTTAAGATTTTGAAAGTACACCAGGTATTGCCGCAACCCCGGTTTAAGGTTTGCTATAATGAGTCGTTTGTCCTTTAAACGGATAGTATCTGTTTGCGCCATTACCCTGGGGCAATGCGCGGCCAGTAGCAGTAAAGTAACGGTAATGGCTACTATTTTTTCAACTATATGTTCGGTTTTCATGGTAATTTATTGTGCCGGCAAGGGTGGTTAATTCTATTTATTTAATCAAAGCTGCATTTCGGGTTCCGGCAATAAAAATCATTTCAACGGTTGCAGGTTTATTTTTAACGTGTTCGCCTTTTTGTTCAATGAACGGTTAGGCTGTATGTGTCATCCGGAAAATGTAGTGTAGTATTAACAAGCATTTTCAAAATTTCAAATCTTCAAATCAATAGCAAAACCTTACCTTTACAACTCCATGTATCTGCAGCAACTATCAGTTATCAACTTTAAAAATTACGAGGAAGCCGAACTTGTTTTCAGCAAGGGGGTAAATGCCTTTACGGGTAATAATGGCGCAGGCAAAACCAATTTGCTTGATGCTATACATTACCTGTCGCTTTGTAAAAGTTACTTTAACCCGATAGATAGTCAGCAGATAAAACAAGGCTCCGATTTTTTTATCATAACCGGTGTTTTTAACAAAAACCAACAAACCGAGGCCGTAGCCTGCTCGGTAAAACGGAACCAAAAAAAACAGTTTAAGCGTAATAAAAAAGATTACCAGCGCCTGGCCGATCATATTGGCTTGCTGCCATTGGTCATGATATCGCCCTATGATACCAGCATTATAACCGAAGGAAGCGAGGAACGCCGCAAGTTTATTGATAATGTAATATCGCAAACAGACAACCATTACCTTGACGAGCTGATAACCTACAACAAGGTACTGGCCAACCGTAACGCCCTGCTGAAGCTGATAGCTGATACCGGCCGTTATGATCCAAGCCTGCTGGAGGTAATGGATGAGCAGCTGGTGCAATCGGGCAACCGCATATTTGAGCGCCGCAAGGCTTTTATGGAAGGCTTTACCGAAATATTTAATAAACACTACAGTTTTTTAAGCAACGATGCCGAACTGGTTGAACTTGCTTACGAATCGCAGTTATTACAGGATGATTTTGCCGGCTTGCTAAAAAAAACGGTGGAGCGCGACAGGGCCCTTGAACGTACTACCGCCGGTATCCACAAAGACGACCTTCAATTTGGCATTCACGGCATGGCCATGAAAAAGTTTGGGTCGCAGGGGCAGCAGAAATCATTTTTAATAGCACTTAAACTGGCGCAGTATACTTTTTTATACCAGCAAAAAGGGTTTAAGCCCTTATTGCTATTGGATGATATTTTTGATAAGCTGGATGATGAACGCGTTACCAAACTAATGAAAATGGTGAGCAACAATGATTTTGGACAAGTATTTATTACTGATACCAGCGTAAAGCGGGTAAGTGAAATATTTGATAAAATTGCGGTGGAGGTTAAATTATTTAATGTGAGCAAAGGAGCTATTGATGCGTAAAACAAACGACAAATCATTAAAGGAAGCCATTGAGCAAATGCTTAATGTATACAAAATAAAACGCAGGTATGATGAAACCGGCGTGGTAGCTGCCTGGCCCGAGCTGGTGGGTAAATCTGTGGCAAACCGTACCAAAGAACTATTTATCCGCGATAAAAAATTGTTCCTGCGGATTGAATCGTCGGTAATAAAACACGAATTGATGCTGATGCGTAGCCAGATTATAGATAAAATAAATGCCGAAGCAAGAGGAATTTTGGTTGAAGAGATTGTATTCCTATAAACTATCCTGCAAAAAAATACCCTGATTGGGAAAATCGGGTAATAAATGCATCAAACCAATACCGCAAATTGAATACTATCTTTCTCTTGATATGCGAAGCTGACGTGAGCGGATATGCTGCCTGATGCCAAGATCATCAGTAATCATAGAGTATATTAAAATAAACAAACCGGGGATAACAAAGGCTAATTGAACTTCGGGGTGGCTCTTATAAAGCAATATTGTGCATGTACATAAACATACAACAATTAGCGCATATATAACAACCTTCAAAAATAGTTTCATATTCAAATGAATTATTGGGATTTTGCCCCCGGTTTACAGCACAGTTTAGGTTAATAAAAATTCAACCTAGTTTTGTAAAGCTACAGATTTATATTTAATAAGACAAAAGCCGCACCAAAATTATTTAGGGATGTAACGGTTGTATTTACACCCCTAAATACCTGATTATTAAAACCTCTCGAAAGCCGAGAAAAAGAAACTGCCTTCAATCGCTGCATTCTCGTCCGAATCGGATCCATGAACTGCATTTGCATCAATTGACTTAGCAAACAGGTTACGGATAGTTCCTTCGTCTGCCTTTGCAGGGTCGGTAGCACCAATTAGTTTACGAAAATCTTCAATAGCGTTATCTTTCTCCAAAATAGCAGCCACTATTGGTCCCGACGACATGAATGTTACCAGGGCATTATAAAAAGGGCGTTCTTTATGCACTTCATAAAATTGGCCGGCTTTTTCGGCGCTTAAAGCTGTGTATTTAAGAGCGATTATTTTAAAGCCGCTTTTGGTTATCTTGTCTATTATAGCACCAATATGTCCGTTTGCAACGGCATCTGGCTTAATCATGGTAAATGTTCTGTTTGTGGTCATTATACTTAATTGTTTTTTGGGTTGTAATTGAAATCGCATCAAGGGGCCGCCTATTGTTGTCCCGGTGGCCAAATGGTTGCTTAATATTTAATTTTTGCCGCAAAAGTAGCTTTTTACATCTGTAAGATAAAGCTTTTTGTGTTAAAATAGATGGTTTGTATTTAATTTATTTATTTAGCTTTGCAACTCTTTTTTAAAATTGATGTTAGATTTAGCCGCGCTTACAGAACTTTTAGCAAGCCCCAGAAAAATAGTGATCACTACCCATCATAAACCTGATGGTGATGCTATGGGCTCGTCATTGGGTTTGTACAATTATTTGATACAGCAAGGCCATCATGCCACGGTTATTGCCCCTACAGATTACCCTGCTTTTTTAAGTTGGCTGCCCCGTAATGGCGACGTTATCATATATACCGACCAGGCCGAAAAGTCGGCGGCGTTAATTGCCGATGCCGAGCTTATATTTTGCCTTGATTTTAATGCCCTAAGCCGCATCAATGAAATGGGTGTTTTGGTAGGCGAAAGCAAGGCTTATAAAATCATGATAGATCATCACCTGGAACCACAGGATTTTGACGACTACCGCCACTGGAACATTAATGCATGTGCAACGGCCCAGCTTATTTATGATTTTATTGTTAACGAGCTGCACCATCGCGAATTGATTAACGCCGATGTGGCAACCTGTTTATACACTGGCATCATGACCGATTCGGCATCGTTCCGCCTGCCCAATACCACATCAACTGTACACCGCATTGTTGCCGATTTAATTGACCTGGGCGCCGTTAACTGGCGCATTCATGAACTGGTGTACAATAGTGCAACCGAAAACCGGTTAAGATTTTTAGGACATTGCCTGGCCAATTGCCTTGAAGTACTGCCCGAATACCATACCGCAATTATTGCCGTTAATAATACCGACTTGCATAAATACGATGTTGATACCGGCGATACCGAAGGCATTGTAAACTATGCATTATCAATGGCCGATATAAAACTGGCCGCGTTTATAGTTGAACGCAGCGACAGGGTAAAACTTTCGTTACGGTCAAAAGGCGAATTTCCGGCAAACGAAATTTGCAAAAAATATTTTGATGGCGGCGGTCACCGCAATGCGGCCGGCGGTCATTCAAGTAATACCCTTGAACAGGTTGTACAACAATTCAAAACCATATTACCCGAATATAAAAAACTATTAAATCAATAAAATGAAACAAAAATTAATGTTCCTGGCCATTGCTGCAATTGGATTTTCAAGTTGCAACGGAGGCTTTAAAAAAGGAGATGCTGGATTACTTTATAACATCCATACATCTAAAGGCGGTGCACATATTAAAGACGGCGACTTTGTGAGCGTAAATATGATTGTAAAAACCGATGGTGATTCGGTATTGAGCAATACTTACGACATGGGACACCCTATCATCATTATGCCAATGCCTAAACCACAGGCTAAAGGTGATATTTATGCCGGCCTTGAATTGCTTGGCGAAGGTGATAGCGCAACTTTTAAAGTACCAACCGATTCGATATTTAAAGGTGGCCAGCAGCGTCCGCCAAACCTGAAAGGCAAATTTTTAATATTCCAGGTTAACATCAATAAAGTATTGGCAAAAGGTTCACTTACCGAGCAGGTTTTCCGTGGCAGGGTTCAGGATTACTTAAAAACCCTTACCGAAGCTATGAAAGCACAGGAGCCAGGCAAAATCAAAAAATATATTGCCGATCATAACCTTAAAGTAACAACTACCGCATCGGGCTTAAACTACGTTATTACTACACCAGGTACAGGTCCAACTCCGGCAGTTGGCGATACCGCTGTTGTTAACTATACAGGCAGACTTCCAAATGGTAAAATATTTGAAACCAGTGTTAAAGAAGTAGCCATAAAAGAAAAACAACCTATCGAACCAGGGCGTCCGTTTGCACCTCTACGCATCCCGGTTGGCCAGGCTAAAGTTATACCAGGTTGGGACGAAGGTTTGCAATTGATGAACAAAGGTTCAAAAATCACCTTGGTTATCCCTTCGGCTATTGCCTACAAAGATCAGGGCGTTGGCCCTATCGGCCCATTCACACCAATTATTTTCGAAATGGAAATGGTTGAAATTGTGAAACCTAATCCAAATGCGCCAAAACCGGTTATGCCGCAAATGCAAATGCAACAACAGGCGCCAGATCAGTCACAACCTACTCAAAGATAATTTATAACGCTTTTACAGCCTTCCCGACAAGCGTCAGGAAGGCTTTTTTTATTTTTATGAAAAACATTTTTTATCTACTAACGGCTTTGTTTGGCATAGCTACGCTAACTGCCCATGCACAAACCGGTATGCAAACCACGCCAGCCGGCGCCCAATACCAGATATTTACGCATAACACCGGTGAAAAAATCAAACTGAACGACATCGTTTATTTTAATTATATCCAGATGACAGATAAGGATTCGGTTTTATACAGCTCATTTAAAACAGGCAAGCCTCAGCCGGCGCAAATCCGTCCATCGCAAAATGTAGCCGATTTAATGGATATTTTCCCGCTGCTTACCCTGAATGACAGTGCGATGGTAAAGGTACCTACCGACTCTATTTTTAAGGGGCATGAAGAAGCGCGTCCGCCGTTTTTTCCTAAAGGCAGCAAGCTGGTTTTTATCCTTAAAATAATCAAAGTACAATCGTTACAGGAAGCTATGGCCGAACGTACCGCTGCCGTTGAGAAGTTGAAACTACAGGAAGCTACTGAAACTAATACCTACATCGCTGCAAATAAACTAAGCCCTGTTACAACAGCATCAGGCTTAAAGTATATTATAACCAAGGCATCTGCCCTGCGCAAGCCGTTGGATGGCGATACGGTAATGGTTAACTATACCGGCTATTTATTAAACGGACAGGTGTTTGACACCAGCGTACAGGCCAACGCCAAAGCAGCGGGTGTTGAGCAGCCCGGCCGCCCCTATGAGCCTATCCCGGTAGTATTAGGCGCACATGGCGTAATACCTGGCTGGGAAGAAGGCCTTGCTTTATTGCACGAGGGATCAAAAGCCAAATTCATTATCCCATCAAAATTGGGTTATGGCGAGCAGGGTATGGGTAACGGCGCTATTCCGCCCTATGCAACGCTGGTGTTCGACCTTGAAATTGTAAAGGTAAAGCCAGGCAAACATGTACCCGTTGCTGCCAAGCCAGGCGTTAAGCACACGGTAAAGAAAAAAACAACTGTAGCTAAAAAGAAAAATTAAGCTTGAAAGCCTTCCTGATAAACCGGGGAGGCTTTTTACTTTTGCAACATGGTATTAACAGACACCCATACCCATTTATACTACGAAACCATTCCCGGTAAACGCGCTGCCCTTGTGCAGCGTTGTATCGACAATGATATCAGCCGCCTGTTTTTGCCTAATGTAGATGCAGCATCGGTGCCCCTGGTTTATGACCTGGTACGGGCGTATCCCAGCTTATGTTACCCTATGCTGGGCCTTCACCCATGCTCGGTAAAGGCAGATTGGGAGCAGGAACTGACAAGCATTAAAGCGGCGCAAGGGCAACATCCAATTTACGCTATAGGCGAAATTGGCATCGACCTGTATTGGGACAAAACTTTTTTAACCGAACAGGTTAAAGCCTTCAAACAGCAGATTAACTGGGCAAAAAGTCTTGATCTGCCCATCGTAATTCATTGCCGCGATGCTTATAACGAGGTTTATGAGGTATTACAGCAGGAAAATGACGACAAGCTACGCGGCATATTTCATTGTTTTGGTGGCACAGTAGAGCAGGCCCAACAGGTGATTGATCTGGGCTTTTACCTGGGTATAGGCGGCGTGGTTACCTATAAAAATTCGGGACTTGACAAAGTTGTGGCCGAAATTGATTTAAACCATATAGTTTTAGAAACAGATTCTCCGTACCTTACGCCCGTTCCGTTCCGGGGTAAACCTAATGAAAGCTCGTACTTGATTTATATTGCCCAAAAAGTGGCGGACCTGCACCAAACCAGTGTGGAGGAGGTTGCTCGTGTTACAACCGAAAACTCCAGGCTAATATTTGGTATATAGTAATTGAAATGATTTATACAGCATAAAACCTAATTAATGAGCCAGATACTGATCATTTACACCGGCGGTACCATAGGGATGATGAGCGATCCTGTTACTAAGGTGCTCAAGCCTATCAACTTTGAGCAAATAATGGATAATGTGCCCGAGTTGGAGAAACTGAACTGCCGGATCAAAGTACACTCTTTTGACGAGATCATCGATTCATCAAACATGAACCCGGCCATCTGGAGCGATCTGGCCGGCCTCATCGAATCCAATTATCATGACAATGATGGTTTTGTGATCCTTCACGGCTCAGATACCATGGCTTATACCGCCTCAGCATTAAGTTTTATGCTCGAAAATTTGGGCAAACCCGTTATTTTTACCGGCTCGCAATTGCCTATCAGCGCTATTCGTACTGATGCCAAGGAAAACCTGATGACGGCTATAGAAATTGCCAAGGCCAAGAAAAACGACCGCGCCCGTGTACCCGAGGTATGTATCTACTTTGATTACAAACTATTCCGGGGGAATCGTGCGTTTAAATATAATTCATCAAAGTTCGAAGCCTTCCGCTCGCCAAACTACCCTATCCTGGCCGAGAGTGGCGTACACCTTAAATTCAGCGTAAACGATATCAGGCACCCGCAGGATGACGAGGAGCTCATCATCCACAACAACCTTATAAGCGACGTAGGCGTGTTAAAACTTTACCCGGGCATAGGTACAAAAGTGGTTGAGGCCATTTTAAATGCTGATGTACGCGGCGTTGTAATGGAAACTTTTGGGGCAGGCAATACCACAACCGACGCATGGTTTATCAGCCTGTTGGAAAAAGCCATTAAAGATGGCAAAGTGATTGTAGATATTTCGCAATGTAAAGTAGGCACCGTTGAACTTGGCCGTTACGAAACCAGTAAGCAACTTAAGGACATGGGTGTAGCCAACGGTTACGATATGACCTTTGAATCGGCAGTAACCAAAATGATGTACCTGCTGGGCAAGTTTGACGACCCGGCCCTGGTAAAACATTATATGGAAACGGATTTAAGGGGCGAGATAACGGTATCGTAACTGCAACCCATGTGCAATTTCTTGTGCGGGTATCGGCTTGATGGCTTATTTTATAAAAAAATGTCATTTCGATAGAGCTGGGGAGCCGTGAGCGGGAGGGCGAAAGAGAAATCTTGTACGCCCCGCATTCAGATAAGCATGTTGGACTGCGCGCGTCGAAGATTTCTCCTCACGCAGTCGCTCGGTGCCCCCCTGATTCGTCGAAATGAAAATAGTTTTGATCTGGACTTGTGACTTTCGGCTCACAATCGGCTCTTATCGGCTCATACCGACTCAAAAACATCTATTTTGCAGCCTGCACATCAATCCAAATACCGTTTCATCATCAAATCAGTTTGCAAATCATCGCCCAGCCAAAAAGGATGCGAACCAAACACCTCAAAACCATTCTTTTTATAAAAAGCCAGCGCTTTGGCGTTATGCTCCCAAACACCAAGCCATATATAGGTTTTCTTCATCTGCACGGCAATCTCAAATGCCTTATCAAAAAGTAACTGGCCCACCTTTTTGCCGTGAAAAGCTTTCAGCACATAAATCCTTTCTACTTCTAAAGCATTATCATCCTTTACGTCGGTTTGTGCTGGCCCGTGGTTAACTTTTACGTAACCAACTATAATACCATCAACCTGTGCCATGTAAAATTCCGAATGAGGGTTATTAACCTCACCTGCCAGTTTCTCATCGGCAAAGGCTGCGGTTAGGTAATCCTCCATATTTTCTGGCGTATTCAAATGCGCGAAGGCCTCGTTAAAGGTTTCGATGCCAATTGCTTTTAAAGCCTGGATGTTTTGCATATCCACTTTAATAAACCGGATGCCGGCACTGTTCATGGTCATTGTATCGGTCATGATGATATTATTAAGATTCAAATTGTACTACATTGTTAAATAAATTCTCTTGCGCTGCCGGTAAGTTATTAGCAACACATTTCGTGTTAGTCAGGTACCTGAAACGCAGATAAAGCAGTGCCGATGCTACCAGCAGACCACTATAAAGCCCAAGCCAAACGCCTGTTAAGCCCATAGGGGTATGCAGGCCCAGTAAAAAAGCCATCGGCAGGGCAACGCCCCAGTAAGCAGCCAGGTTAATTAATACCGGGTATTTTAAATCGCCCAGGCCCCGTAATATGCCCAGGCTCACCACCTGCAGGCCGTCGAAAACCTCTAATCCGGCAGCTATAACAAACAGGTTGCCCACCATACTCACCACCTGCGGATCAACCGAGATAACTTTAGGCAAAACGCCCTTTAGCACCAACAACAGCACCCCGGTAACCAGGTGGAATACCACGGTGAGGTGATAGCTTGCCAATGCCGATGCCCGCAGTAAATGAAACTTTGCCTGCCCCAAAAAGTAACCTGTTTGAATGGCCGCCGCAGTGCCAATACCGTTAACCGCGTAATAGATAAACGATAGATAGTTCATGGCTATCTGGTATGCTGCCAGCTGCCTGGCCCCAATTATACCTACTATAAAAACCGCCGCGCTGAATGCGCTTATCTCGAAAATGTTTTGCAACACAATGGGAACGCTGGTACCCATTATTTTTTTGAACCGCCCTGCATTAAACTGAAAAGGGTGGCAGCCTTGCAGAAATTTGTTGAACCGCTGTTTTTTAAGCACAAATGTAGCCATAACAACAGCCATCAGCCCCCTATCGATAATGGCGCTGTAACCTATGCTTTTGGCGCCCATGGCCGGCATCCCAAACAAGCCTTTTACCAATATAACACCAACTACAATATTGATAACATTACCCCAAATGCTTACCTGCATAGCCAGCCTGGTAAAACCCAAACCTTCGGCAAACTGCTTAAATGATAAAAACAACATCAAAGGGATAATAGATAATCCTAACAACACCAACAAAGGTTTGGCCTGCGCCACCACAGCCGTATCTAAACCAATATGCGCTATTAAGTATTGCCCGCCAAGCCAGGTGATAATTAACAGCATTAGCCCCGTCAGGATATTAACTATAACGCTGTGCGACAATAGCCGGCCACATTCCCGGTAGTTACCTGCCCCGTTTTCGCGTGCAACCAGCGGGGTTATACCATAGGATATGCCGATTGCAATAATAAGCATCAGGTTGAAAAACCCATTGGCAATAGCCAGCGCTGCAAGCGGTACTGTACCGGCAAAGTGGCCCAATATAATGGATGCCGAAAAGCCCACCAACGGATGCCCCACCTGCGATATCATTACTGGGTAAGCCAAACGCATAGTAGCGCTGTAATGGGTTTTATATTTTTTAAAAAAGATCAAGCGGATTTTTATTTGCTGTAAAAGTAACTGATGTATAAATGCTAAAAAATGCTTATTTTAGATTAATTAATGATTTTTACGCATTAATAATTATGGATTTACAGCAGATAAAAAACTTTTTGGCCCTTGCCTATGAGCTTCATTTTTGGAATACATCGGCCAAACAAAACATTACCCAATCGGCATTAAGCAGGCAAATTAAATCGTTGGAGGATGAGTTAAATGTGCAGTTATTTGAGCGTACCAAGCGCAGTGTTAAGCTAACCCCCGCCGGCGAATTCCTGAAAACCAAATGGGCCGGTATTGTAGATGAGTTTAATTTTATCCACCAGTTTGCCAAAAAAATCGAACTCGGCGAAACCGGGTCCATCAGGATAGCGCACCCTGATTCTATTTCGTTTTCTACCCTGCCGCAGCTGATACTTGATATCTCCATCCGTTATCCCGAACTGAAGATTGAAATGATACAGCTGGCCTATGAAGACGAACAGGAATTTTTAACCAAATACAAAATCGACCTCAAATTCAGCCGCGATATAAACCGGCTGGATAATATCAGCACGATGAAAGTACAAACAGATCACCTGGCCCTGGTATTGCCCCAGGATCATGCGTTCAGGGAACTGGCCGATATTACCGCCGAATCGTTACAAACGCAAAAGTTTATTATGCCCCGTTCCAACAGCAGCAGCAGCTACAGCCAGCTTACCAACCAGGTGTTTGAACACTACGGCATATCGCCCGAGTCTTCCTATACATCCGATTTTGGGTCAACCATCATTTCGCTTATCACCAGGCAATTTGGCATCAGCATAATGCCTTACTCTTATGCCAATCAAGGCTACCAGGGCATCCGTTTTATTGAACTTCCTTTTGAAAGCAACCTGTTTGTACACTGGCGAACGGATGACCACAGCCCTATATTGAAAAATATTTTAAGAATGGTTGAGGGGTTAGCTTAGGAAGGAGAATGAGGTTCAAATTAAAAAAAAACATTATGCTGTTGCCGGCCATTAGCATGTACTATCAACATTTTCTTTTGTCATTTTTCACTTCATAGTTTCCGGATTTTACAACTCAGTATGACATATCCAATTTCCCTATCGTCCTGAGTTATAAAATTTCGCGAAATTCTGAAGGGGGAAATGACATACTAAAGAGCGTTGTCATGCTGAGCCTGTCGAAGCATAGCGGGCAAAGTCCTCTCCGCGCGCCCCTTCGACAGGCTCAGGGTGACAGGCCRGCGCAYYTCGAAAAGAAAACATGTCATGGGTAGGTACGAAGGATACCCGCCGAAATTCATGGCCAACAACTATCAGTTCGGTGTTAACCATGATAAAATATAAAATATTGATTATCAAATATTTATAAATTTTTTATCTGAAATGTGTTAAGTTATGTTAACCCAATTAGATGCGTTTGCCTTGGCCCAACAGAAAGTTCGCAAATCATTATTCGGATTTTTAATCAAACCCAGCCTTCTAACTTAATGAGGCTGCCACTGCCACCTGCTCAATCTTCAATGCCTTACCTTCCCGCAATAACTCCTGGGTAATGGCGCGGGTATAGGTTTTAATCTCTTCCTGAAAATCGGCAACAGATGCACCGGTACGGATTTCTTCCAGGCGTTTTTCCCAGTTACCTGTCAGTTCGGCCTGGGCTATTTGCTGATTTTTTACCACCTGGTATACCGCCAGCCCGGTTGGAGTGGGTACCAGGTTCTTTTTTTCGCGCAGGATGTAATTACGTTTTAATAATGTTTCGATAATGGAGGCACGGGTAGCCGGGGTGCCCAGGCCACTATCCTTCATGGCGTAACGCAACTCTTCGTCGTCAATCTCTTTTCCGGCCGTTTCCAGAGCTTTAAGCAGGCTGGCTTCATTATACAGGGATTTGGGTTTGGTTTGTTTCTCTAACAAAGCCTTATCTGTAATAGGCAGCGTTTCGCCCTGTTGTACTTTGGGCAGGGTTGGGTTTTCCTCGTCCTTCTTTTCGTCGTCGGTATCGTTAAACACGGCGCGCCAGCCAGGGGTCTGTATAACGGTACCGCTGGCCATAAACAACGAACCCGATTCGATAGTGATCCTGGTGATCTCCTTAATACAATCCTGGTGAAAAGCTTCCAGCATGCGGCCGGCAACCATATCGTAAACAGCCTGTTTATCGGGTGTTAACTGGTAAGGAGGCTCGCCGGTGGTTAATATGGCATGGTGATCGGTTACCTTTTTGGCGTTTACACTACGCTTGCTCAGCTTAGCCCCAGATAATAGGGTGGCCTGTTTACCAAAGTCGGGGTGCTCCTTTAGTTTTTCAATTAAATCCGGTACGCCTGCAAATACATCATCGCCAATATAACGGCTGCCGGTACGCGGATAGGTTACCAGCTTGCCCTCGTACAGGTTTTGCAGTATGGTAAGGGTTTGGTCGGCAGTGAAGCCCTTGCGTTTGTTGGCTTCCTGCTGCAGGCTGCTCAGGTCGTGCAGTAAGGGTGGTGGTTCTTTACGGGGCTTGGCCTCTACATTAATAATATGGGCGCCCTGCGGAAAGCCCGATGCCACATCTTCAACCTTATCGAAAATAACCTGCGCTTCCTCTTTAGTTTTAAAGTTATTTACCGAGATGGCTTTGAACACCTGTCCGTCCTTATCGGGCTGTATACTTACCTGGTAATAAAGTTGTGGTACAAAGTTTTTATTATCCAGGTAGCGCGAGCAAATCATGGCAAGTGTAGGCGTTTGCACCCTGCCTAACGACAGCACCCCCCTATTGCCCGACGAGAGGGTTAAGGCCTGCGTGGCATTCATCCCCACCAACCAATCCGACTGCGAGCGGCAATGCGCCGAATTGAACAGCGTATCGTAATCGCTGCCCGGCTTCAGGTTACGGAAGCCTTCTTTAATAGCCTCATCCGTTTGCGACGAGATCCAGAGCCTTTTAAAAGGTTTTTTGCATTTAAGATAGTAATAGATATAGCGAAAGATGAGCTCACCCTCGCGCCCTGCATCCGTAGCTACAATAATTTCGGTAGCTTCATCAAACAGGCTTTTGATAATATCCAGTTGCTTTTTAACAGATGGGTCGTCAATCATCCCATCCTTTGATTTTACCTTACGGATAGAGAGCTTAAACTTGGGCGGCAGCATGGGCAGGTTTTGAACGCTCCAGCCGTAATAGCCATATTCCTGCGGCGCTGCCAGTTGTAACAAATGGCCAAATGCCCAGGTAAAAGTATAACCCTTACCCTCCATATAGCCGTCTTTTTTGGTGGTAGCGCCAAATACTTTGGCAATTTCGCGGGCAACGGATGGCTTTTCGGCTATAATAACTTTCATGTTGGTTCATTAGTTCACTGGTTCATTAGTTTATTGGTGAATAGTTTGATACTCATCGCTTCCATATAACACAGCTTGCTTTGTTTGCAAATAGTACTATGAACGAGGCGGCCAACAAATAAATTTAGAACCGGGGAACAAATATATAAACTAAAGCGCCCCCCGAAGCAAACTAATTACCAACGAAGGGGCGAACTAATCCTAAGCCGTTATAAATCAAGCCTCCACCGGAAAAGACCAATGAACCAGCCCCTGCCAGACCAATGAACTAATAAACAAGTGAACCAGTGAACTAACCAAGCGCCTCGTATATCTCTGCAGCAAGTAAGCCGCTGCCGCCGCCGTAGTGCTGTACTATGCGGATATCAGGGTTACAATTACGAAAGTATTGGCTAAGCCGGTTTTCTGATTCGGGTGGGATGCCGCCACCAAGAAGCACCAGGGTAAAACCCTGCGCATCAAAAGCCTGGATAGCCTCATCGTCGGTTTGGCAGCCGGTGGCATTCCAGGCCGGATTATTGTTTACCAGCCGTACTACAGTTGCCAATATTTCGGGGTGACGGCCGATGACTAAAATTTGTATTGTTTCCATTTTGGTTCGTGTTGCGTGTTGCTTGGTTCAGGCGTTTCCATTTTGGTTCGTGTTGCGTGGTTAGGGTGTTGGGATGCGAGGCTCGAAGTTGAAATTTATTTTCACCCGAACCACGCCCCTCGCAACCCGATCCTCAAAACATCAAAAGCTCATCGGCACTTCCATCAGTAAAAATTCCGCATCGGTACTTGCGTTGATGGTAAAAGCTTCGGTATCCCAAATGCCCAATGCATCACGGGAGCCAACGGCCTGGCCGTCAATCTGCACTTCTCCGCTTAATACAAATGCGTATACGCCGTTGCCGGGTTTGTGGATAGTATAATCAGTACTTACGCCTGCATCAAATTTACCCAAATTGAACCATGCGTCCTGGTGAATCCATACGCCGGCATCATCCGGGTTGGGTGATAGTACCTGTTGCAGTTTATTGTGGCGATCATCAAGGTTCAGGGTAAGCTGGTCATACCGGGGCTCCACGTTACGCTGGTTAGGATAAATCCAGATCTGCAGGAATTTTACCCGTTTGTTTGGATCCTGGTTATACTCGCTATGGTAAATACCGGTTCCGGCGCTCATAGCCTGGATGTCGCCATTTTTGATAACGGCCACGTTATTCATGCTGTCTTCGTGCTCCAGGTTGCCTTCCAATGGTATGCTGATGATCTCCATGTTATCATGCGGATGTTTGCCAAAGCCCATACCCGCATCAACAGTATCGTCGTTTAAAACGCGTAGTGCGCCAAAGTTCATTCTTTCGGGGTTGTAATAACTGCCAAAGCTGAAAGAATGGTAACTATTCAGCCAGCCGTGGTTGGCGTGCCCACGTGTTTCGGCTTTATGTAAAATGGTTTGTGCCATGATGTTGTTTCCTCTGTTTTGTTGATGTAAAGGTACAGCGGGATTGGCAAGGGGAAGTTGATGTAGGTCAAGAATTTGCATCTGGATTAGGTTATACGTGGTACGTTTTAAGTGATACGTATAACTTGTAAAGCCTTATACGTAAAACGTATTACGTATGACGTACAACCTTTTTCCTCATCCTGCTAAAAAACTCCGGCGTAACGCCGATGTATGAGGCTATTTGCTTTTGGGGCAGGGTATAGATCAGTGTGGGATATCGTTTGCAAAAATTGTTGTAGCGATCTTCCGCCGTTAGGCTTAAGCCGTCTATAAGCCGCTGCTGACTTGCAACCAGCGAATTCTCGACCAATACCCGGAAAAAGTGCTCAAACTTGGGTATCTGTTTATATAATGCTTCCTGGTTAGTTTTACTCAGCAACAGCACCTCGGTATCTTCCAACGCCTCTACGTTTAGCATCCCGGGTTTCTGGCTTATCAGGCTATACATATCGGCCATCCACCAATCTACCGGGGCAAAGCTCAGCACATGCTCAATGCCATTTTTATCAACTGTAAAGCCACGCAGGCACCCGCTGGTTACAAAGGCCGAGTGTTTGCATATATCGCCATCGCTCAACCAAAATTGCTTGCGCTTTATGGTTTGCGGCCGCAGCATACCGGTAAAAATGGTCTGCTCATCCGTGGTTAAATGAATATGTTTAGCGATGTTGTTTAGTATAAGGGTAAATG
The DNA here is from genome assembly GCF_056401935.1 of Mucilaginibacter sp. P4_D1. Taxonomy (NCBI): domain Bacteria; kingdom Pseudomonadati; phylum Bacteroidota; class Sphingobacteriia; order Sphingobacteriales; family Sphingobacteriaceae; genus Mucilaginibacter; species Mucilaginibacter sp. P4_D1. The sequence continues at coordinate 128,204 of NZ_JBFUIJ010000009.1, read as the reverse complement.
ACATGCGCAAAGGTAAAAAAAGGCCCTCTAAATATCCTTAGTCTGTTCCTCTGCTTCCTGGCCTACACCAAAATAATTTTCCAATTCTTTAAGGGTTGATGAATTGGTGGCGATGTCTTTGATGATCACGCCCTTTTCCATCAGCAGGATACGGTCGCACACATCGGTGATGTGGTTAAGGTCATGGCTGGATACGAAGTTGGTTACATTATTGTTCTTATTCAACTCCTTCAGCATGTTTTTTAGCCTGAACTGAGTACTGGGATCAATGTTGGCAAAGGGCTCATCAAGCATCAGCAATTCTGGTTTTTGCAGCACACAGGATGCAACACCTACCTTGCATTGGTTGCCTTTGGATAAATCGCGGATGTATTTGCCTTTTTTCAGGATCTCGCCGTTAAAAAAATCAGATAGCTTTACCAGGGTTTCATCAACGGTGGCTTTACTTTGCTGGTGCAAGCCGCCTATAAAGTACAGATACTCTTCGGGGGTAAGGTAATCTATCAGGAAACCTTCGTCAAGGTATGATGCGGTGTAGTTTTTCCAGTTTTCATGCCCGGCCACAACTTCACCGTTGGATGATACTTCGCCTGTTTCGGGCCGGATAAGATCAAGTATCATCCGGAACAGGGTTGTTTTGCCAGCGCCGTTATTGCCCACCAGGCCAACGCTTTCGCCTTTGTTAATTATTAAGTGCGGTACATCAACTACCGTTACGCCATTATATATCTTTTTCAGACTTTTTATTTCAATCATTGTTATTTATTTCTGAAGCCTTCGGCTATGGTATATCTTTTTTGTTCAAAATCCTCTCCAAGTTTTTTGATCCAGAAGTTACGGGTCAAAATGAATATCGCTCCTGTAGTACCTAATACAACCAGGCCAACATTGGCATGCTTAAACAGCGCGAAAGGCATGTAAATAATATATGGTGTTAAAATAAGCGGGAATGATAGCAGCATCTGGGTGGCCCCCACCCCCTCCCAGTTAAACGACGCCCCTTTTGACAGATCAATGCGTTTGGCATTACGGTTAGCAAAAAACAACACGATAGTTGTGTTAACCCCAATGTTCCACAAATACATCACAAAATGCACCAGCAGTATAGTCCACCCGAAGTAAACGTATGGCGTAGTGAGAAAAAAGGCTACGGTTGACACCAGGGTAAAAAGCAAATACTTGGCTTTTAAAAAATCGGTAAAGCTAATTTTGCTCACCAGTATACCATCAAAATGCGATGCCTGCCAGCTAAACATAAACTGGCCATAATTAATGATAAAAATACCCGTCATAAACATACCAACAAACAGGTACCAACTTTCCCCATAATGTTTGTTGGTGTAAAAAATCAAACCGTAAAACATAAAAAACAACCCCATGATGAGGGCCGACCGCGGCCGTTTGTTACGCAGGATGAGCTTAATTTCGTTGGCAACCAAATCGCCAACCTGCCCAAAGCGCGAAAGGAGCGGTATATCGGTGCTGCTTTTGTATGATACCTTTTTATGAGCGGTAAGCTCTTCCAGGTAAAGGTTTTGTTTAAGATAGTAGAAGTTTAAATAATACATAACCACAGCCAGCACAAATGGCAGCAAAGCCAGTACCGGCATGGTAATCAGGTGACCGAAGAAGGCGTAAGAGATATCCCTGGTAGAGAACAGATGCCACCTGAAATCGCAGGTAATAATCAATATTAACACGGTAGCGGCAATCAAAAACACCCAGCCGTTAAGGTTTGATTTCCGCTTGATATAAAGCGCCAGGTAATTGTTAAATACAGTAAGCCCTGCAATAGCAACAACAAAGGCAAAGCTTACCAATGCACCCGAATCAGGACCTACCACTTTGAATATAAAGGGCAAAAACAGTACAAAAGGCCATAAATTAAAAATTGACAACGCCGCGGTTAAGGCCAGGTAGCGCACCAGCGCGTTCCTTTTTACCGGCAGGTGCAAATAGGGCTGCACCCGCAAGGTAGGTAACTCCTGCAACTGTAGCCGCATGAGCAAATCAAACAGGAAGTAAATAAGAATAATGCCGCAAAAGGCTTTCACAAGATCCTCATCCGGGAACATGCCCTCCAGCATTTTATCTAAAAATATGCCTACCACAAGCACATTCAAAAACAGGTAAAGGATTAGTAAGCCCATTACCACCCGGATGGCAATACTTTTTCCTGTATTTTTTGATCGCCAGAAGGCTTTTAATTCATGACCGATAAAGGATGTAACCATAGAAATAGAGTCAAGATTTAGAATCAAGACTTAAAAGTAGCAACATTAAAGAAATAAACCCATTAAATAGCTTATAATATCTGTTAATGGATTAAACTCAATATCGAACTGCTCTTCTACCTGTTTTGAAAAATCTGTTAGTTCACGGCTCATAACATTTAAATTTACTATGCAAACATAATAATATTATACCATATACCAAAACGGTATATGGTATATAAAAATAAAGTTTAGGTTTTTATAAAATAGAATATTTAGCTATTGGCCGCATCAACTTTTATTGATTCCTGCTTATCCCAGTTAATCTTCCGCGAAAAATACATCAGCACACCTACAATAATGAACAAAGCTATACTGCCTACCATTAACGCCAGGTCTTCCAGCTGGATGATCACGAAAATAAAGGTGTAAAACACCGATAGGATAAAAGCAAATAACGCTGCCGCCATCCTGTTTTTTAATATGGAGGCTATGAATGTTGCTACGAGGCCAATGATGGCAACAGAGGCCACAAGGTACGCAAAGTTAAAACCAACTTGCTCAGAGAAGGACAGCAGTAGCAGGTAGTAAATGATCATGGCCGCGGCTATCAAAACGTAATTGAAAATATGAATGCTTTGCTTGCGGATAACCTCTGTTAAAAACAGGGAGATAAAAGTGAGCAGCACAATTAAAATGGCATACTTGCTGGTGCGGGTTGTTTTTTGATACTGATCAATGGGTAAACGAAGTTTAATTCCGAATGTAGCGTCGGCTTGTTTTTTCTCATTGCTTAGCAGCCTGGTATCATCAACCCATTGCTGCGGGAAGGGTCGGTTATAATACAACATTTTCCAATGCGATTTAAAACCTCCGGTATCCACTGTACGTTCGTCGGGAAGGTAGCGGCCATCAAAACTTGGGCTGGCCCAACTGCCGCTGGCTTGTACGTCGGTAGTTTTGCCCAGGTGCAAAAAGCTCAATTCCTGGCTTCCCTTCATATCAAGACTATAATCAAAGGTAAATTCACCATCTTTTATTCCAGATAGATTTATGGCTGCCTGCAAGCCCTCGCCTGGCAACACGGCGTTGTTAAATACAGGCTCGGCAGCCAGGGTTTGGCCGCCAGCTTTAACAATGGGGTTGTTTTTTAACCCTTTTAAATCGGTGATGCTAAAAACCAAGCGTGCTTTATCCAACACAAGCTGATCGGCGGTTAAAGAAACTCCGGCCAAGCTGGCCTTTGAAAAGTTTCCGGATACTTTAACAAGTGAATTATAAACCGCTACATCAAAAATGCCCCTGTGCAATATCTGTGTATTAAGGCCTGCTTTAATATTCAAATTATCGGGTAGGATATAAAGATTTTCCATAGCGTCCTGCGTGGTTACCTTGTTAGCTGTATCCGTTTTTTGGATATGTTTTCTGTAGGGAATAACCAACACCGGCCCCGTTACCAGCTGCTCGCCCGACCATTTGTCTGATACATCATTTATCATTTCGTCCTGTCGTTGTGCGCGCTCACTAATCAGGTTATTAATCAGCGATGAGGGGATGAGCAATACAATAATCAGCACCCCGATAAAAAGTAATTTAACTGTAACCGACTCCTTGAGCCAGTCCATTATTCCGCGTGTTTTTGGTTCTTGTTGTATCATGTTATTTCGATAAAGTACTTTGCATTTCAAAGTTTTCGATTAAAAATAGAGGCCGTTTCCACAGCCCGCTTTTCCCACAACAAATAAAACAAAAGAACTTTGCATTTCAAAGTTTATTATTAAAATCCTTCACTTATTTTTAAGTCCGTATCTTTAAGCGATGACCACCCAGGAACAAATATATAATTGGCTCATAACCGGTCTGCAGCAATCACCGGTAAAATTCTCGGAAGTATTTTATTATGATAAACATGATAAGCAGTTTTTTTCGATATTACTGACAGACTATCTCCTATTTGAGGGAAATGGCGAATTGGCTAAGGATGCATCATCATCCTATTCGGAAGCTACGTTGATATTGCTGACAGATCGGATCCGCAGAATTAACATTGATCCACAGATCATATCGATACCCCGCCTTGGCGACAACGACGAAGATTACTTACAGCAAGCAGATAGCTTTTTAAATTTAAATTCGATCAACATTGATGACTCAACCATCTGGGAAGTTGAAGAAAGCGGACCGATAAAGTTAAATTTTAAATAGCTTAACCTACACCGTAATCGCTGCCTTTACCAAATAAGGCAATATCTCCTTTTGAAAAGAAACAAAGTTTTTGCGCACATCCGAATCGCTTACCGAGGTAAACGCAAAACTGAACACGATGCTTTTGCTGCATTTGATCAGGAAGCGTAAACGTTGGTGATAGGTTTCGTGTTTGCGGATTCCGGGCAGTTGAATAAATGATGCCATTAGCATTTCTTCCAGCTCGTTACTCAGATTTTTTAAAAAGTCCTGGGAGTTGGTTGATTCGCGGATAAAATCCCAGCCTATAAATTCGTTGCAAACGGTGTATGACAGGCGGCAGGTTTTCATGATAAGGTTGTTGAGGTGGGCCTCTTCGTCCATATCGGGTGTGTTGCTCTGCACCAGGTCATCAACGCTGGCTTTAATATAGTCCATCAGCAAAATATGCAATACCGCCTCTTTACTATCAAAATACTTGTAGATAGTGGCTTTTGCGATTCTTGCTTTTTTGGCTATTTCGTTAACGCTGGTTTTATGGTAACCGAATTTGCGGAATAAATCTTGCGCTGCCCGCTTTATACTGTCTTTAATTTTATCGGCTTCCATGTATCAATTGGATACAAATATCTGAAAATTATAGACACTCACACTATATGCCCTTAATGATTTGGTGGCCGGCGCTTTTACAGGCGTACCATCGGCTAAAGAAAACTTGGAACCACTGCAGGGATCGGTTACCGAAAAGCCCGAAGCATCCAAAGTAACCGCGCATTTTTTTTCGGGCTGATAGCTGCTGCACCGGTCATAAGCTACATATTGGCCAGATCCGGTACGGTAAATAATTAAACCGGCAACGCCATAGCCGCTTATAAAAACTACGCCGCCGCCACTGGTAAGCGGCGCCAGGCGCGGATCATTTATGGGTGCCGAAAAGTTCACGGGTACACTGGGTATATTGTCTGTTGCTTTGCCACATGAAAAACAGCACAAGCCAATAAGCACTATCGCCAGCAATTTCCTCATAGCATCTCTGTAGTGAACTGTTTTAGAAAGCGCGCGTCATTTTCAGAAAATAAACGTAGATCGCGGATAACATATTTGAGGTTGGCAATTCGTTCCATACCCATACCAAACGCAAAACCGGTAAATTTCTTACTATCGATACCGCAATTTTCCAAAACGTTAGGGTCAACCATACCGCAGCCCAAAATCTCGACCCAGCCACTGTATTTACACATATTACAGCCTGAACCTTTACAAATGGTACAGGATATATCCATTTCGGCAGATGGTTCGGTAAACGGGAAGTACGATGGCCTGAACCTTACCTGGGTACCCTCGCCATAAAGCTCTTGCACAAAGTGATAAAGTGTTTGCTTTAAATCGGCAAATGATACGTTTTCATCAACATATAACCCCTCTACCTGGTGAAAAAAGCAATGGGCACGCGCAGATATTGCTTCGTTACGGTAAACGCGGCCCGGCATTATAGCGCGGAACGGCGGCTTGCCGTGCTCCATCATCCTCACCTGTACCGATGAGGTATGCGTACGCAATGCGATATCATCCTTACCACTGTTCTTTTTAATAAAAAACGTGTCCTGCATGTCACGGGCCGGGTGTTCTTCGGGAAAATTTAATGCCGAAAAGTTATGCCAGTCGTCTTCAATCTCCGGGCCCTCGGCAACTACGAATCCAAGGCGTTTAAAAATATCAATGATCTCGTTTCGCACCAAGGATAGCGGATGACGTGACCCAACAGTAAAGCCGTCGCCAGGCAACGTTAAATCGATATCTGAGTTGTGAGTTGTGAGTTGTGAGTTGTGAGTTTCTTTTAACTCGTTATATTTTGCCTCGGCTAACTGTTTAAACTCGTTAAGTACTTTACCAAAAGTGCGTTTTTCTTCGGGGCCAACGGTTTTAAATTCTTCAAAAAGATCTTTGATAATTCCCTTGGTACCTAAAAATTTTATGCGGAACGCTTCCAGTTCATCAGCCTTGGCAGAAGCAAAGGCCTTTATTTCGGCGGCGTATTGGTCTATTTTATTTTGCATTATAGTGTTCTTAAAAATTGTTCTGCTGTTAACACAGGGATCAAGGCGTTCTTATAGTCTTTTATATTACGGGTGATAATTAAATCACAGTTACTCTTCTTAGCAATAAAACATTGAATCGTGTCTTCGAAATCGACAATGTTACTTGCTAAAGCAAAATCTATAGCATCTTTTTCAAATGGCAATATATCGATTGATTCGGCTAATTTCTTTATGTTTTCTTTAGTTGTAGATATGCCTATCTGCTTTCTTAATATATAACTTATGTTTGCAATTATCAACGACGAGGTTTTTAATTCGAGTTTTCTTTTTTCACTCTCAATTAACAAAATTTGAGTGTAAAAGAAAAACGACTCCCTTTTTAAAAACATATCCAATAAAACATCACTATCTAAGAATAGGCGTTTATAGATCATATTTTTCTTTAAAATATTCGTACTTCATATCCTTGTAATCCATGTTCTCGGGATATTTCCCTTTTAAAATACCCGTTAAACTTTGAATCCATTCAGGGATTTCTGTGTTTTTGTATTTTTCTATTAGAGGGTCTTCCTTTTTTTCCTGTTCCTCTATTTTATCAAAATACTCCTGCACCAACTTAGAAACACTTGTATGCTTGCGTTTCGCATATTCTTTCATGCGGGGCACAGAATCTGATTTAACACTCAAGGTTAGCTTTGTACTTTCCATAACAAGTCATTTATACGTACAAATATAAAAAATCCGCACGTATTATTTAATCACTCCCAATTCCTTACCCACCTTGGTAAACGCCGCGATAGCCTTATCCAAATGGTGCATATCATGAGCGGCCGAGATTTGCACCCTGATACGAGCCTTGCCTTGCGGAACCACGGGGTAATAAAAACCTATTACATAAATGCCCTCTTCCAGCATTTTGGCGGCAAACTCCTGCGCCAACTTAGCTTCATAAAGCATAACTGGTACAATTGGGTGTACACCGGGTTTAATGTCGAAACCAGCTTCGGTCATTTTTTGGCGAAAGTACTGGGTATTGTTCTCAAGCTTGTCGCGCAGTTGGGTAGTTTCGCTCAACATATCCAAAACCGCTATTGAAGCGCCGGTAATAGCAGGTGCCAATGTATTTGAAAACAGGTATGGGCGCGAACGCTGGCGCAACATATCAATAATCTCTTTACGGCCCGATGTAAAACCGCCGGATGCCCCACCCAAAGCTTTACCTAAGGTGCCGGTAATAATATCAATTTTGCCCATTACATTGTGGTGCTCATGCGTACCACGGCCTGTTTTCCCCATAAAGCCACTGCAATGGCTCTCGTCAATCATTACCAAAGCATTATATTGTTCGGCCAGGGCGCAAATTTTGTCCAGCTGTGCAATTGTACCATCCATGCTAAAAGCACCATCAGTAACAATAATACGGTGACGGCAGCTTTCGGTGGCTTTCAGCTTTTCTTCAAGGTCGGCCATGTCATCATGTTTGTAACGCTGGCGCTGGGCTTTGCACAAACGCACACCATCAATGATGGAAGCGTGGTTCAGCTCATCGGATATAATGGCATCCTGTGCATCAAACAATGGCTCAAACACGCCACCGTTAGCATCAAAAGCGGCGGCATAAAGTATGGTGTCTTCGGTGCCTAAAAATTCTGCTATTTTTTTTTCAAGTTCTTTATGAATATCCTGCGTGCCGCAAATAAAACGGACAGACGATAAACCATAACCATGTGTATCCATTGCATCTTTAGCCGCCTGGATAACTTTAGCGTTGCCAGATAAACCAAGATAATTATTAGCACAAAAGTTTATTACTTCCTGCCCGCCCTGTACGGTAATATCCGCACCTTGCGCCGATGTAATGATGCGCTCTTTTTTAAATAAACCTGCATTTTCAATGGCTTCCAGTTCCTGCTGCAAAACCGGCTGTAATGTATTATACATAGTAGTTGATGGTTAAAGGCAGCAAAATTAAGCAATACCGGGCATTTGGCAGGGCTCAAACATGCTTTTTATTAATTATTAAGGGCAAAACAAAACATTTCATCGGTTGGCTGTATTTACATGTTGAATAACGATGAAAAAACACTTACTATTTATTTTTACGGTATTATGTACCGTTAACGCCTCGGCGCAACAATACCTGTTATCAGGAAAAATAACCAACCAGAAAAACGAAGCAATTCCATTTACATCCGTATACATCCGAAATTCTACTTACGGCACTACCGCCAATGAAAACGGACTGTACCAATTTAAGCTTGCACCGGGCGACTACAATTTAACTTACCGCTTTGTGGGTTATGACGAAAAGGTTGTAAAGGTTACCATATCAAACGCCGACCAAACCCTTAACGTACAACTTGACGACGAAATATTTGGTACCGAAAGGGTTGCAGCCATGTATCGCAAAAACCACGATGCTGCCGATACCATCATGAAACAGGTGATCAAAAAACGAAAGTATTATTTGGATGAAGCTACGTCATATTCCTGCGCAGTTTATATAAAAGGCGTACAAAAATTATTAAGCGCACCAAAGGCGCTATTATCAAAAGAGGTAATCCGCGCGCTCGACCTTGACTCGATGGGTCGGGGGATTCTTTACCAGCAGGAATCACTATCTGATTATAATTTTCAATCGCCTGATAAAATCAGGGAAGTTACCATTGCCAACCGGATATCAGGTATCAACACTGCTTTTAGCTACAACAAGGCATCCGATCTTCAGGTGAATTTTTATAAAAACGTATTCAACATCAATGGCTTAAGCACCCGTGGTTTTGTATCGCCACTGGCATCCAATGCACTAACTTTTTATAGGTATAAGCTCCTCGGTGTATCCAACGAAAATGGCCGGATAATAGATAAGATACAGGTTATCCCACGCCGTGCCCATGGCCAGTATTTTCAGGGGGATATTTATATAGTTGATGGCGAATGGCGATTGTACAGCGCCGATTTATACTTGGAAAAAGGCTTGAATAGCCTTAACCTGATAGATACATTAAATATCACCCAACAATACGTAGCCATAACCGATAGTGTTTGGATGCCAGCGGCGGTTCAATACAATTTTAAAGGCAAGGTACTTGGTTTTAAGTTTGGGGGCTATTACGAAGCTATTTATAATAACTATAAAATTAATCCCAGCTTTCCTGAGCGTTTTTTTACCGGCGAAGTGCTAAAAGTTGATACCGTTTCAAACGCTAAAAATGCAGATTACTGGACGTCGGTACGCCCTGTGCCGCTAACGCCAAAAGAAGCCCGCGATTACCAGAAAAAAGATAGCATAGCCGCCTATAAACAAACTAAAGCCTACCTGGATACATTACAACACACCAAAAACCACATTAACTACCCCGGTTATTTGATATTTGGCTATTACGCCTCCAGTCGCGACAATAAGGATTCATTGTGGGTATCGCCGTTTATACAAACGTTTTACTACAACACTGTTGACGGTTTTGGCATCAATGCTAAAATAAGGTACAGCAAAAAAATTGATGATTTTCACGCCTTCAGCATTACGCCTGCTTTACGCTACGGCTTTTCAAATAAGATATTTAGCGCCAATATTTATTCCGACTATAAAAATGATCCTTTCCACAATGCCAAGTTTTTTACGGGTTTTGGCAGCGACGTGCTGGATTTGAATAACGTAGGTACCCGATCATTATATTTTAATACCTTAAGTACCCTACTGAGCGAGAATAACTATGTAAAATATTACCGCACCCATTATGGTTTATTTGGGTACCAGCGCGAAGTAACCAATGGCGTATTACTATCGGGCAGCTTGTCGTATGCAAGCAGAAGTCAGCTTTACAATACTTCCTACTCACATATCAAAGATGTTAAAAACCGGGAGTTTACATCAAACAACCCATTGGCACCACCGGGTACCCCTGCAGATGACCATTCCCTTTTATTCCCCGAAAATCAGGCATTAACATTTACAACATCAGCTACCTTTACCTTCGACCAGGAATACGTAACCCGGCCTACCGGCAAATTTAACCTGCCGTCAAAATATCCAACCTTAACCCTAAACTACAGGAAAGGGATTAATAGCCTGTTAGGCTCTGATGTAAATTACGATTTTACATCTGTTGATGTATCACAAAACAAAATCAGGATTGGCTTAACCGGTTTTTCATCGTTTAAATTAACTGCCGGCGGTTTCTTTAACGATAAAAACCTGTACTATATGGATTACAATCATTTTTTAGGTAACCAGGGTACCACCTTCGATCCTACCTATGTGGGTAGTTTCCACTTTTTGCCTTTTTATACTTACAGTACCAATGGCGCTTTTCTCGAAGCTCATTTTCAACATAATTTTGCCGGTTCGATCTTCAACAAAATTCCGCTATTGCGTAAGGCAAAGCTTGAAGAAGTTATTGGCGCAAATTACCTTACCACAAAAGCCAACCGCGATTACACAGAATTTTACGTTGGCGTACAGCGCCTGATTTTCAGGGTTGACTATGGCGTATCCTACATGGGCAACCAAAAATACATCCAGGGCTTCAGGATCTTTTATGGGATAAGGTAGGTTTGTTGAGGTAAAAGGGCAAAGGCGAAAGGTAAAAGGTTTTGAAAAACCAGAACGATGGCTAGTGGGACTGCAAACCTTTCGCCTTTATCCTTTTACCTTTCGCCTTAAAACCTTATCTTTGCACCTCATTTAACACTGTTTACAGCAGTATCAATGGATTATGGCAATATATAATACACTACTGTACTATTGTTATTCAACAATAGCCGATGCGGAGCAATTTGCTGCCGATCATTTAAAATTTTGCAAAAGCTTAGGTTTAACCGGCCGCATTATTGTAGCAGAGGAAGGGCTTAACGGCACCGTATCAGGCACTGCCGAAGCTTGTAAAACCTATATGGATACTGTACATGCCGATAAGCGCTTTGCCGATATCGATTTTAAGGTTGATGAAGTTACCGAGCCCTCATTTGTAAAAATGCACTGCCGCTACAAAGCCGAGATTGTTTACTCGGGCCTGCGCGACCCCAACCTTATTAACCCTCAACAACAAACAGGCAAGCACCTGGAGCCCAAAGAATTTATGGCGATGAAAGACCGCGATGACGTGGTTGTTTTGGATGTACGGTCAAACTACGAACATTCGTTAGGCAAATTCAAAAACGCGGTAACACTTGATATCGAAAACTTCAGGGATTTCCCGGCCATGATTAACGAACTGGCCAAATACAAAGATAAAAAGATCCTGACCTATTGCACTGGTGGCATTAAATGCGAAAAAGCGTCGGCACTGTTGCTGCACGAAGGCTTCCCCGAAGTTTACCAGCTACATGGCGGTATCATTAAATACGGTAAAGAAGCCGGCGGCCAGGATTTTGAAGGCAAATGTTATGTATTTGACAACCGCCTTTCTGTTGATGTAAACAGCGTGAACCCGGTAGTGATATCAACCTGCCGCAATTGTGGTATAACCACCCCTAAAATGATCAACTGTGCCAACCCCGAGTGCAATGAACATTTTACCCAATGCGATGAATGTGGCACCAACCTGGAAGGTTGCTGTAGTGAAGCCTGTCAAAGTCACCCCCGCAAAAGGGTTTATGATGGCACCGGCTACTATGTAAAAGTACCGCAACCGGTAAATACCAATAAAAGGAATAACCTGCAACTGGCAGATTAATAATAAAAAGCCTACCCAACCTGGTAGGCTTTTTTATTTCTGCAACTCAAACCTTAATTTCGTAAAATTGGTTTGCTTTGCAGGCTGATGCCATTTCATAACCCATGCGTAAATCGTTACTGATTATTTTCCTGTTGTTTTGTACTCCTCCCCTAAATGCGCGCGCGGTGGATATCAAAAGCGTAGGTGTGCCTTATGTGCAAAATTACACCAAGGCCATGTACCAGTCGGGCAATCAAAACTGGAGCATTACACGCGATGAGCATGGCATCATGTATTTTGGCAATGCGCAGGGTTTGCTTGCCTTTGATGGCAAATACTGGCAGCAGCATCACATGCCCAACGGCTTAATCGTTCGCTCGGTATCAGCCGATGGCAAAGGCAAAATTTATGTGGGGGCCTATGGCGAATTTGGTTACTGGGCCGATGATAACAAGGGGGTTTTAAAATACAACTCACTGATAAACCTGGTTCCCGCAAAGTATAAGCCGATTAATGAAGAGATATGGAAGATATATGTTGATGGCCAGCGAATCATTTTCCAGTCTTTCGGGTCGATATACATTTATTCCAAAGGGAAAATCAATGTCATAAAAACGCCCAGCCCTTACCTGTTTATGTTTAAAGCAGGTAATCGCTTTTTTATCGAACAGGTTTCGGTTGGGTTATTTGAGCTTAAGGATAATAAGCTGGTTTTTGTTCCCGGCAGCAATATACTGGGGCCAAGCGGAGTGTTATCCATGCTGCCATTCCAAAAAAACAAATTCATTATTGGCACAGCTCAAAATGGCTTGTTCATTTACGATGGCCAAACCATAAAACCATGGGCAAACCAGGCCAACGACTTTTTAAAAACCTACCAGCTTAATAATGGCGCGCTTATAGCCAGCAAATATGTGGCCTACGGTACCATATTAAATGGTGTAGTGGTTATTGATACCGCAGGCAACCTTATTCAGCATATTAACAAGGCAAGCGGCTTGCAAAACAACACTGTTTTAAGTTTATATACCGATGCCGAGCAAAACCTTTGGGCAGGCCTTGATAATGGCATCGACCGCATCGAGGTTAACTCACCATTATACTTTTACTTTGATAAAACCGGCAGGTTTGGCACGGTTTACTCCAGTATCATTTTTGATAATAAGATTTACCTGGGTACAAATCAGGGGCTTTTTTACAGCGATTGGATCCCGGAAAGCAACAACAAGCTTTTTCAATCATTTGATTTTAAACTTATCCCCGGGTCGCAAGGCCAGGTTTGGGAACTTACCCTGCAGGATGGGCGCTTGCTTTGCGGCCATAACGATGGCACCTACCAGGTAAACGGCAGCACCATAACAAAAATATCCATGATAACCGGGGGCTGGACAACCAAAAAATTTGGAGCTGATAAACTTATCCAGGGAAACTATACCGGCCTGGCATTCTTCAGGAAAGATGTATTGAGCAACTGGATATTTGACCATAAAGTAGAAGGTTTTGGCGAGCCATCACGGTATGTTGAACAGGATAGTAAAGGGCAAATTTGGGTAAGCCATGCTTACAAGGGCATTTACAAGCTAACCTTAAGCCTCGACCTGAAAAAAGTAACCTCAAAGGTATATTACGATAGCCGGTATGGCCTGCCCGGCAGCTACAATGTAAACGTATTTGACCTTGATAACCGGGTTGTATTTACTTCCGATTCGGGCTTTTATGTTTACGATGATATTACCGACCGCTTTTTTAAATACACGCAGCTTAATAAAAAGCTGGGCACATTTGCCACCTCAAGCAAAATCATCAAAGCCATAGGCAAAAAATACTGGTTCATAAACCAGGGCCGGGTAGCCCTGGCCGACTTCTCGGTGCCGGGCAAGCTGAGTATTGATACCAACCGGTTCAGCATTCTTAACGGGCAAATGGTGCAGCACTATGAAACTATCAACCGTATCAATGCATCAACTTATCTTATTAGCATTGATGAAGGCTTCGTGATCCTTAATGATGAGGATGCTTTGCTCTCTAACAAGATCAGTATTCCGCAGGTACTCATACGCCAGGTAGAGAATATTACCGATAAAGTTTATGTAATAAGCGAAGATGGCAGTGGCCTTAACGACATCGAAATACCCTACGCTCAAAACAACATTCGCATCTCCTATTCGCTGCCTTATTATAAACAGGCTAAAATAAAATTCCAGTATTACCTGGAAGGTTATTCGCGCCAATGGAGCGATTGGACACAACAAAGCCAGAAAGAGTTTACCAACCTTGACCAGGGCACCTACCATTTTAAAGTACGCGCTAAAATAAACGATCAAAATGTATCGTTAATCACCTCATTAACTTTCATTATTTTGCCGCCATGGTATGCCGGCAAACCGGCTATGCTGTTTTATGCCTTGTTGCTGGTACTGTTTTATTACCTGGTGAGGTACTATTACCGGCTTAAACTAAAACGCCACCAGCTGCACATTCACGAAAAGCTGCAACGCGAAAAGGAGGAATTTTTAAAACAGGAGGCCATTGCTAACGAGCAACATATCATCAGTATAAAAAATGAGCAGTTACAGGCAGACCTCGCCGGCAAAAGCCGCGAGTTGGCCAATTCGGCCATGAATTTGGTTTACAAAAACGAATTGCTGCAAAAAATCAGCGAAGAAATACTGCACCTCAAAGATAGTTCGGGCAAAAAACTGGCCGACGACCAGCTGCGCCGCATTCAAAAAGTGATAGACGAAGGCATGAACGATGAGCGCGACTGGAACATATTTGAAAAAAGTTTTAATGAAGCGCATGAAAACTTTTTCAAAAAATTGAAATCAGACCACCCCGATCTGGTGCCAAATGACCTTAAACTTTGCGCCTACCTCCGCATGAATATGAGCAGTAAAGAAATGGCATCACTTTTAAACATCTCCCTGCGTGGCGTTGAAATAAGGCGCTATCGACTGCGTAAAAAGCTCAACCTGGAGCATGATAAAAACCTGGTAGAGTTTCTCATCGAGTTATAATACTACATCATTACCTCTCATAAGCAATTATAAAACCGATTTACAGCTTACCCCGGCTGTAGTACGGTGGCTATACACTACCCCACATTATTAAGCTGATTATCAGATAAATAAAATAACACCACACAAATTTTGTGAAAGTATGTTAAGGTTGATGTATTAATGTTGAGTTAATTTTTTTGACTAACTGGCATTATCTATACAGTTTTGTAAACTAATAAACCAATTATTTCTAATCCGTTTTTTATTTATTAACCACTATGAAAAGAATTTTTACTATTTCAGGGTTGATGCTATTGTTTCTTTTTTCCATAGACGCCGCGTTTGCACAAAACGTTACAGTTAAAGGAAAAGTTACCGACGCCACCACCGGCGAAAGCCTGATAGGTGTATCGGTGCAGGTAAAGGGAACAACTACAGGCACCCAAACAGATGTTAATGGCGCATTCACTATTAACTCCCCAGGGACAGGCACCTTAACATTCGCTTATATCGGATATGCAACCCAAGCTATACCCGTAAACGGGCAAACCAACATTACTGTCAAATTAGCGGCCCAGGCCAATGAGCTGGCGCAGGTAGTAGTTGTTGGTTACGGTACACAACGCAAGCTTGATGTAACAGGTTCGGTAGCTACAGTTAAGGGCTCCGAAATTTCTAAACAAGCTTCAACCAACGCGCTTAGCGGTCTTCAAGGAAAGGTTGCCGGTGTGCAGGTTACCAACGGCGGTTCTCCGGGTGCTTCTCCATCTATCACCATCCGCGGTTTAGGTACGGTGTATGGCAATGTTAGCCCGCTATATGTTGTTGATGGCGTTTGGTACAGCGATATCAGCTTTTTAAATCCGCAGGATATCGAAAGCGTAAGTATCCTTAAAGATGCGTCAAGCACAGCCATCTACGGTATCCGCGCTGCAAACGGCGTTATTTTAATTGGCACTAAAAGGGGCGTAAAAGGCAAACCCGTTGTAAACTATAATGGCTACGCGGGTTGGCAAACAGTAACTAACCAGGTTAAAATGGCCAACGCCACCGAATATGCTACAGCTATTAATGAACTTTACACATCAAACAATGTCAGCCCGCTTATCTTCAGCAATCCATCGAGCTATGGAAAGGGTACAGATTGGTACGGTCAGATATTACGTGATGCGTTTGTAACCAGCCACCAAGTATCTTTAAGCGGTGGTACTGATAAATATACTTATAATTATTCATTCGGCTATCTTGATCAGGATGGTATTGCCAAAACCAATAACTATCAGCGCTTCACTTTAAAGTTATCAAATGATTTTAAGCCCACAAAAGCCTTGAAATTTGGATACACTGCTAACGGACTTTTAGGTAAATCAAAGGATGTTGATGGCAGTATTTTTCACCAGTTATTTGGTGCCGCTCCAACTTTACCGGTACGTTATGCTGATGGTAATTACGGCGACCCTAATGATTACCACACGGGCGATGGTAACAACTATAACCCACAGGCCACTCTTGATTTTACTAATCAGAGGTCAAGAAACCTTCGCTTTACTTACAATGGCTATGGCGAGGTTAATTTCCTGAAAAACTTTAAATTCAGAACAAGTTTTGGCGGCGATATTGGCCAGGCCGAATCAAGAGGTTATACACCTATTTACCAGGCTACCTTTGCACAAAAAAGCACAGTATCAAACCTGGATGTAAACCATACCGAAACCCGTAACTGGATTTGGGAAAACACATTAACTTACGATGTCAAAGTAAAAGATCATAAAATAACTGCCTTGTTAGGTTACAGTGCACAAAATAACCAGGATAAACAACTGGATGCCCATGCACAGGGTGTGCCTTATAAAAGCAGCGGTAACCAACACACCTCTTTTCCCGATACCGCGAGTGTTGTTTATTATGCAACTCCAGGCTCTCAGCTGCACACCAGGGCATTATCACAGTTTGCAAGGGTCAACTACTCGTTTAAAGACAAATACTTGCTAAACGCGTCTATCCGTCGTGATGGTGCCTCACAGTTTTATGGCGATCATACCTTTGGCTATTTCCCATCGGTGGGTGCAGGCTGGGTAATTACCAATGAGGAGTTCATGAAAAATCAGAAATTGTTTAGCAGCCTTAAATTACGCGGAAGCTGGGGTAAGGTTGGTAACTCGGTTGTGCCTATTAACCCATCAATTCAGGTTGTATCTTCCGATCCTTACCTAACCGCAATATTTGGCAGCCCGCAAACAGCATATCCCGGCGCAAGTATTAACAGCCTGGTGCCACAAACCATCCTTTGGGAAAAAGCGGTAGCTACCGACTTTGGTTTAGAGGGTGGCTTTTTAGATAATAGGTTGACATTTGAAGCAGACTATTATAATCGCGAAACCCAGGATGCCATATTTGCTATTCCAATTGCAGGCTCGTTGGGTACCAACAACAGCAGTTTAATAGGTAACCAGGCCAGCATCCGCAACCGTGGTACCGAGTTTTTAATAAGCTGGAAAGATCAGGCTACAAAAGATTTCTCCTACAGCATCAGCGCAAACCTTGGCATCAACAACAACAAAGTACTAAGTGTACTAAGCGGGGCCAACCCAATTTATGATGGTGGTGCAGGCATCGCCAACGGCGCTTTGGCAACCCGTACGGTAGTAGGCCAGCCAATCGGCGAGTTTTATGGATACAAAGTAACCGGAATTTTCCAAACAGCTACAGAAATAGCCAACTCAAAACAAACAGGTGCCCAGCCAGGCGATTTTATTTACCAGGATAGCAACAAAGATGGTATACTGGATAGCCGCGACCGCGTAGTGTTAGGAAGCCCGCTGCCTAAATACAATTACGGCATCAATACCTCGTTCACCTACAAAAATTTCGATCTGGCTTTAGATTTCCAGGGTGTGGCCGATGTAAGCGTTTATAACGCCAACATTGCTTACCGTTTTGGTAACGAAAACTTCACCAAAGATTTTTATGACCACCGCTGGCATGGACCGGGTACCTCAAATACCTACCCGTCAGTAAATGTTGGCTCAACCGCCAACTCGGCACCAAACTCATTTTTTGTTGAAAGCGGTGCTTATTTCAGGATGCGTAACGCGCAGCTGGGTTATACACTACCTTCTGTACTATCAAAAAAATGGGGTATTTCAAAAGTGCGTTTGTATGCCAATGCGCAAAACGCGCTTAACTTCTTCGGCTATAAAGGCTTTACGCCCGAAATTGGCGGCGGTGTAGGCAGCATGGGTATCGATGCAAGTGTATACCCGTTATACGCTACCTACAATTTTGGTATTAACGTTACTTTTTAATCACTATAAAGATGAAGAACAGTAAAAAAACTCTATTGCAGCAGGCCATAATTTTAAGTCTGGTTGCATCTGCTATAACATTTCAAAGCTGTAAAAAAAGCTTCCTGAATATAGACCCTGCCCAAAATACAGCGGCAACACAATTTTTTAAAACCCAGGACGATGCTACAAAGGCGGTAAGCGCTATGTATGCCAATATGCACGAGTATAACAACATTGCATTCCCGGCCATCGCGATAGAAAGCGTAGGATCTGACGATGCCGAAAAAGGCAGCAGCCCTACAGATGCTACTTATATGAATACCTATCATAACTTCACCGTTACTGCCGGCGAAGGCCAGATACAAGGTTTTTATAAAGGGCAATATGCCACAATTAACCTTGCAAACCAGGTAATAGCCAACATACCGGGTATCACCATGGACGATGCGCTGAAAACCAGGTACCTGGCCGAAGCCAAATTCATCAGGGCGTATTGCTACTTCAGGCTGGTAAGAGCGTATGGCGATGTGCCTTTGCGCTTAACGCTTCCAAAAAACACCACAGAGTATAACCTCCCACGTACACCAAAAGCACAGGTTTGGGCGGCTATTGAAACTGATTTAACTGACGCTGCTACAGCTTTACCGCAAACTTACGGATCGGCAGATGTTGGTCGTATTACCAAAGGGGCAGCATTATCTTTACATGCTAAAGTAGCCCTGTACCTTAAAAAATGGACCGATGTGGTAACCTATACCACACAAGTAATGGGCATGGGTTATTCTTTATATCCTGACTACGAACAAATGTTCAGGACTACGCACAAAAACAACCAGGAGTCTATCTTCGAGATCCAGTGTAACCTTATCCCTAACAACCCTGATGCATCAAACTCGCAATACTCACAGGTGCAGGGTGTACGCGGTTCAACAGGTGGCGGCTGGGGCTTTAATGTGCCAACTGCCGACCTGGCAGCAGCTTATGAAACAGGCGACCCAAGGCGCGATGCAACCATCATTTTCAGGGGCGAAACAACGCCCGAAGGCGATGTGATTCCTGCCGATGGCGATAACCCCAGGTACAACCAAAAATCATATGTGCCTTTTAGCCTATATGTATCTGGGTTTAACGAGGGTTGCCAGCAAAATAAAATTGTAATACGCTATGCCGATGTGTTGCTGATGAATGCCGAAGCTAATAATGAACTTGGGAATTCGCCTGCGGCTTTAGTTCCGCTTGAGCAGGTACGAGCCAGGGCAAGGGGTAGCAATGCAGCTATATTGCCTAAAGTCATCACTGCAGATCAGGCGGCTTTGCGCACTGCTATTTATAATGAACGCAGGGTTGAATTTGCAATGGAGTTTGATCGTTATTTTGATGTTATCCGCCAGGGGCGTGGTGCAGCTGTATTTGGTTCGCGCGGCTGGAAAGCAGGCAAAAACGAGGTGTGGCCAATACCGCAAAACGAGATCGATATAAGCGGTGGTGCTTTAACACAAAATCCAGGTTATTAATTTATCAATTCAGCAACGATGAAAACATTTAAAAACACACTTAAAGCTGCGCTGTTAATGGGCGTAGCTGTAAGCTTAACCATAACAGCCTGCCATAAAGGCTTTGATCCAAAATCATATGCGCCATCTAAACCGCTGCCATCATTCGGTGGCTACAGTAGTAGTAAGGACATTGAACCGGCCAGCCTGGTAGCCTACTTTCCGTTCACCAGCGGCCTGGCCGATAGTGTATCAGGAGCAACCGGGGTAGCAACAGGCACAAGCTTTGCCACCGGCTTAAACGGCAAAGGTCTGCAGGGCGCCGATAAATCATATGTACTGTATGATACACCTGCCGGCATTAAAGCGTTAACCAGTTTTACTACCAGCATTTGGGTAAAAATGCCTCTAAACACTTCGGCGGTAGGTTTAATGGACATCCAGAACAACCAAACAGGCGGCGCGGGTTTCTGGGGCAGCCTGGCCATATTTTTTGATAACGGTGGTTCTGCATCATCGGGTGTACTTAAAGTACATGCGTTTAACAAAGCCGGTATGTCAACCGGGGTAGATGGCTGGGAAGGCGGCTATGCCGTTGCCAACCCGTGGAACACATGGATAAACGTTACAGTTACTTTTGATGAAACAGCATCTACCATTTATGTTTATTACAACGGAACACAGGTAGGTAAAAACGCAGCTGCCGGTTTTGCACCTATGGATTGGAGTAAAGCCAGTAAAATGGTATTTGGTACGCTACAGTTTCAAACCACTCCGTCGCTTACGGCCAATACCGGCGCGCAGGATTGGGCCGGCTATGTTACAGGAACCATGGATAACATCAGGTTTTACAGTAAAGCACTTACCGCCACGCAGGTATTGGCTTTGTATAATCTTGAAAAAGCTAAACGATAATAATTGGGTTTGATTGATTTGGGGTTGTCCTGCCGCTTAAGGCAGGCAACCTTTTTTTAAAAAAAGGTGGGCATGAGGAATATCAAAGATTGTTGTTGGGGGCTGGCATCCGTTATACTACTTTTTTCCTGTGGTAAAAGTTCAAATAATACATCTACACCCGTTACACCCCCTCCCTCATCGTTTACTTTTAGTGCGCTTAAGGTTAATGGTAAAAACAGCGGTTTTAGTTATAGCAATATAAATAGCAAACCGGCTATTGCTATTACGTTTTCAACCCCGCTCAGCCGTACGTCGGCGGCAGCAAGCATTAGCTTAAGTAGTAAAGCAGGTGCAGCGACAGCTTTTAATACAACCTATCAAAATGGCGATAGCACCATTATAATTACCCCAACCGATCTGTCGCCCATTACGCAATATACGCTTAACGTTACTACAGGCCTAAAATCGGCTAAGAACGGCAGTTTACAATCGCCTTTATCCGTACAACTGATCACAGCTATCGATAGTACTCGAAAATTCAGCACCATATCTGACGATCAATTGCTTGACCTGGTTGAGCAGCAAACCCTGAAATATTTTTATGATTTTGGCCATCCAACCAGCGGGCTGGCACGTGAGCGTAATACATCTGGCGACGTGGTGACCACGGGCGGCTCGGGTTTTGGCATTATGGCGATTATAGCCGGTGTTAGCCGCGGTTTTATAAGCCATGCCGATGGATTGGCCCGGATGCAAAAAATTGTGGCCTTTTTAAATAACAAAGCCCAAAAGTTTCACGGCGCTTTCCCCCACTGGATGAATGGCGCTACCGGCGCTGTTGTACCCTTCAGCGCACAGGATAACGGGGCCGACCTGGTAGAGACATCGTACCTGATGCAGGGCCTCATTACCGCCCGCCAATATTTTAATGCATCCAATACCAACGAAACCCAACTGCGCACCGATATCAATACTTTATGGAATGGTGTAGAATGGGATTGGTTCAGGCAGGGCGATCAAAACGTATTGTACTGGCACTGGAGCCCCGATTTGGGCTGGGCCATCAACATGAAAATTACCGGCTGGGACGAGGCGTTGATAGTTTACGTTTTAGGTGCATCGTCTACAACGCATCCTATCCCCAAAACTGTTTATGACCAGGGCTGGGCAAAAAGCGGCGCCATTAAAAACGGCAATACCTTTTATGGCGTTACCCTGCCGCTTGGTCCCGACAGGGGCGGTCCGTTGTTTTTTGCGCAATATTCGTTTATGGGCATCAACCCCAAAGGCTTAAGCGATCCCTATGCCAATTATGAAACGCAGAATGAGGCACATACCACCATCAATTATAAATATTGTGTGGCAAACCCATTGGGCAACAACGGCTACAGTGCCGATTGCTGGGGACTAACCGCAAGCGATATCGAAAACGGCTATACTGCAAGTTCGCCTACAAATGATGTTGGCGTTATAGCGCCTACCGCGGCCATTGCATCGCTGCCTTATACGCCAACCCAATCTATGGCGGCACTAAGATTTTTTTATTATACCCTGGGCGATAAATTATGGGGTCAATATGGCTTTTATGATGCCTTTAATTTAACTAATCCATGGTTTGCCAACTCGTACCTGGCCATTGACCAGGGGCCTATTGTTGTAATGACCGAAAATTACCGCACCGGCCTGCTCTGGAACCTGTTTATGAGTGCGCCCGAAGTAAAAACGGGCATGAAAAACTTAGGGTTCAGCAGCCCTAACCTTTAACCCTGATTAATACCATTTTACATGAATAAATTTATATTAACCCCTTTGTTATTACTGCTTAACCTGTGTTCATTCGCGCAAAAACAGGCAAAAAACACCGGCGAAGATGGTATTAAACCTGTAGGCATCATCAAAAACCTAAGCGATAGTGCTTTGCTTGATGTGGTGCAACGCCAAACATTCCGTTATTTTTGGGATTTTGGTCATCCTGTAAGCGGCCTTGCCCGGGAGCGCAGCAACAAATCATTTGATTATGGCGACGAAGTGGTAACCACCGGAGGCTCTGGTTTTGGTGTTATGGCGCTTATTGTGGCCGATAGCCGCAAATGGATAAGCCATGAACAAGCTGTTGACCGGATGGTGAAAATTGTGAATTTCCTGTTTAAAGCCAACTCTTTCCACGGCGCGTTTCCGCATTGGATGAACGGCGAAACAGGCAAGGTGATCCCCTTTGGCCGCAAAGATGACGGCGGCGACATTGTGGAATCGGCTTACCTTTTCCAGGGGCTGATTTGCGCCAAACAATATTTTACCGCCAATACCCCAAAAGAGCAGCGCATCCGCGATGTGATTAGCTGGATGTGGGGCGAAATGGAATGGAACTGGTATACCCGTGATGGTCGTGATGCCCTTTACTGGCACTGGAGCCCCAACAATGGCTGGGCCATGAACTTTGCCATCCATGGTTTTAATGAGTGCCTTATAACGTACGTATTGGCGGCATCGGCACAACGCTACCCTGTTGGTGCAAACGTATATACACAGGGCTGGGCGCAAAGCGACTTTTTTAAAAACGGAAAAACTTTTTATGGCTACAGGCTGCCTTTGGGTTTTGATTATGGCGGCCCGCTTTTCTTTTCGCAATACTCCTTCATGGGATTAAATCCTAAAGGCTTAAAAGATCAGTATGCCGATTATTGGGAGCAAAATAAAAACCATACGCTGATAAATTATGCCTACTGTGTAGATAACCCAAAAAAATTCAAAGGTTACGGCCCCGATTGCTGGGGACTTACCGCCAGCGATAATTTTGAAGGCTATAACGCCCACTCGCCAACAAACGATTTGGGGGTGATAACACCGACAGCTGCGTTATCGGCATTCCCATACACACCGGAACAATCCATGAAAGCCCTGCGCCATTTTTATTATGACATGGGCGATAAAATCTGGGGCGAATACGGCTTCACCGATGCCTTCAGCGAACAGCATAACTGGTACGGCAAATCCTACCTTGCCATTGACCAGGGCCCTATCGTGGTGATGATTGAAAACTATCGTACCGGCCTGCTCTGGAAACTATTTATGAGCAACCCCGATGTACAGCATGGCTTAACAAAGCTTGGCTTCGAAAGCCCGGCAATAAAACACGATTAAAGGATTTTGCAGGATTGACAGGATTTTTTGTTGTGTATTGTTCTGAAAAAAATTTAACCTTTTTCTTTAGTCCTATTAATTGTTTACAGGGGAAATCCACAGAAAGAAACAGGGCCACAAAATTTCTTTTGCAGCCCCGTTTCTTTCGTTTAATCTTAAAAACCTGGATAGGCTATTCTACCAACCTCTCCGGATTTCTTGATGTATATAAAACGGCAAATTATAGCTTTTGTTTTCATTGTGTGATAAAAAATTAACTATCAGAAGATACTTTTCAGTTCGACCAAAGTAAATAGCCCGTACAGCCTCTTAATCAGGCAAGTCGCTTCCAACGCTAAACCATGACCGCCTCTTTCACCAAATATTTGAGCGAGAAATTGAATTTTTGAACTTATCTATGGCAAATTTACTGACAAAGAAATGCCGACCAACTATTTGCCAGCGTATCTACAGCCGATGGTTAAAGTAATACATTCTGCCATAAATTAGACCTTAAACCCGGATAGACTGGCCATGTATGCTATAAAAAACAACCCGTTTATTTGTAAAGCTTAAGCAGTACATCCAAAAAAAATGTGCAGACGTTTTATCAACATCTGCACATTTGTAATTGGCTCATCATTTCTCAAACATCTGCACATTTGAAACGCCTCAGGCTTCTTGAACACCATTGAAAAACAAGCAACGGTGAAAAATCTGAAATCTGCACATTTATTATAATTTAATCTCTTCGTCTTTTGAGGAGAAGAAGTGAAACTCGGTGATCTGGTAAGCAGGATTGCTTTTAACCTTAATCCACTGTCCGTATTTCAGGAACCATTTCATTTGGCGGGTATAAATACCCTGTTTAATAAATGCTTCAATATATGGATGCACGCAAAGGGTAATGCCTTTTTCATTTTGTTCATCCAATATATAATTGAAGTTATTTTCAATGTCGTCCATCAGCAAAATGGTTGGCCTAATGGTACCTGTACCATTACATGTAGGGCACACTTCGCTGGTTACAATATTCATTTCGGGCCGTACGCGCTGGCGGGTAATTTGTACTAATCCAAATTTACTCGGCGGTAAAATGGTGTGCTTTGCCCTGTCAAGCAGCATTTCGGCACGCAGGTGGTCAAACAGTTCTTTGCGGTTTTGCGGCTTGTGCATATCAATAAAATCGATAACAACAATACCACCCATATCGCGCAAACGTAACTGGCGGGCAATTTCTTTAGCCGCTTCCTTGTTCACCTGGTAGGCGTTCTCTTCCTGGTTTTCTTTACTGGCTGTGCGATTACCGCTGTTTACGTCAATAACGTGCAACGCTTCGGTATGCTCAATTACCAGGTAAGCTCCGCCGGCAAGGTTTACGGTTTTACCAAAGGCTCCTTTAATCTGCTTATCAACGCCAAAATGTTCAAATATAGGCTCCTTATGCTTATGCATACGCACTATACTTTCCATATCCGGCGAAATCTCGTGGATGTATGACCGGATTTCTTCGAACATACTGTTATCATTTACGTAGATGTGCTGAAAATCGGGGTTCAATATATCCCTCAGGATAGTTGATGTACGTCCAATTTCGCCTAAAACCTTTTTAGATGGTTCGATAGACGGCAACCTTGTAATAAATGCCTCCCACTTTGATATCAGATCAAGCAAGTCTTTCTGTAATTCCTCAACGCCTTTGCTTTCAGATACCGTACGGATGATTACGCCAAAATGTTTTGGCTTAATACTTTCAACAACCTTACGCAAGCGGTTACGCTCTGTATTACTTTTTATTTTTTTGGAGATAGAGATGGCTTCCGAAAACGGAACCAGTACTACATATCGCCCTGCTATAGAAAGATCAGAACTTAAGCGCGGCCCTTTGGTTGATATAGGTTCTTTGGCTATTTGGACCGGAATGAGCTGGCCCTTAGTCAATATATCAGAGATTTTGCCTCCTTTATTGATATCGGCTTCCAGCTTAAAGCCGTCCAACAGCTTTGACTGATATCCCCCGCTACGTACTTGCTTGGTTAGCTTAAGCAGGCTTTGCACCTGCGGCCCCAAATCAAGATAATGCAAAAAGGCATCCTTCTCGTAGCCTACATCCACAAAAGCAGCATTTAAGCTGGGCATTATCTTTTTGATACGCCCAAGGTAAATATCACCAACAGTATAATTATTGCTGGTTTGCTCTTTATGAAGCTCTACAAGTTGTTTGTCCTGTAATAATGCAATAGTAGCCCCATTGGGGGATGAATCGATAATTAATTCTTTTATCAACTGCTACTCCATTTCTTAAAACGGTAAACACCGTATGTAAATAAGAGGGTAAAAAACACTCATAATAAAAAGTACCCACCTTTAGTAAAGGCGGGTAAAATCTGCTTTGGTTATCGCAGCTTATTTCTTTTTATGTCTGTTTTTTCTCAAACGTTTTTTGCGTTTGTGGGTAGCCATTTTGTGTCTTTTACGTTTTTTACCGCTGGGCATAATAATAATTTTTAAATGTTGATTACTTCTTTAATTCGTTTATATCGTCATCAATACGCTGCACAAATGCTTGATCTGGCACCATGTTTTTGCACTTTTGGTAAGCCTCAATGGCTTCCTTTTTCATGCCCAGCTGCTTATAGCTTTCCGCCAGGTAAAACTCCGGCTCAAGCTCTGCTTTTTGGGCAAGTAATGTTTTAAACCTTGCAACTGCTTTTTCAAACTGGCCCGATTTCATGGCGAACATTCCTAAATTAAGGTTTGCGCTCCAGTTGTTCGGATCCTTTTTTACTACTTCAAGCAGCAAGGCTATCCCCTGCATAGGTGCGCCTGCGCCATTTACGTACGCTACGCCTAATCCTGTTTTGCCTGCAAGGCTTTCAGGTTGTAACTTTAAGGCATTTTGAAAAGCCTCGGCAGCGTTGCTTACAAAAGCTGGCTGCAATAAAGTATCCTGGGTAAGTTTGTATGCATCGTTAAAACGGCCACCTGCATTTAACCAATCCTCGGCTTTGTTTCCTTTGCGGGCCAGAGCCTGGTAGTAAAACGCCGCGGGTGCGGGTTGGTTATCATCATCCCACTGTTTGGCCAGCTGCTGCTGCAGCTTTTCGGCATCAGCGGCCGATGCAGTTTTCAATTGCCCTTCAAGGTCATTTATCTTTGCTGCCAACGCTGCCCCAATTGCTGCTTTGGCGGGCTCAGATACCATATCAACCGTTACTGTTGTAGCAGCCTTGCGGCTGTTAAGTACCGTTGTTTTATCGCTTTTGGCCTCTTTAGGTTTTATTAAACCTTTAACAGGTAAACGATACAAATAGCCCACAACAATAACTATTGCTATACTAACGGCTATTTGTTTCTTATACATATCTTAAAATTATTTGCTGGTTTTGTTACCTGTTTTTACTTTTTCAACAAAAGTTTTTGCTGGTTTAAAGCTTGGCACAAAATGCTCGGGGATAATGATGGCAGTATTTTTTGAAATGTTACGTGCTGTCTTTTTTGCTCTTTTCTTTACTACAAAACTACCGAATCCTCTAACGTAAACATTTTCGCCACCCACCATTGAGCTTTTAACAACTTTAAAAAACGCCTCAACAGTTTCCTGCACGTCTACTTTCTCGATACCTGTCTTAGATGAGATTTCAGTTATAATTTCTGCCTTAGTCATGTCTAATTTTTCTTATTTAATTATATAAATACTTAACTGTTTTGGGGTTGCAAAAGTATCGCTTTAATATTTAAGTGCGAAATATTTAACAGTTTTTTTTTACCCAGTACCTAAAACGTTCATTTTCGTTACAAAGTATAGACAATCGAGCTTATTTACTCCCTTTTGGAGTAGTGAGTACCGTAGGTATATAAGTGAATCGGCCGGCCTTAGCCAGCTGATTCACAAAAGAGGTTTCGTGTTATCTAAAACAACATTTATTATTAAGCCTAAGCGTGTTACCGGTCCGGGCAAACCATCACATCTCATGGCCAGAGCATGCAGCTCAAATGGCCGCCGACAGGCACATTAATTCCCTTTCTTAGAATTCTATGACAACTTTTCCAACTGCCCTGCCGCTTTCAAGCAAGGTATGCGCCTCGCCCACCTGCTCCAGCTGGAAAACCTTGGAGACATGCGATTTGATAATGCCTTTTTCTAAAAGGCCCGCGATGGTTTTCATATCATCACCGCTTGGGTAAACCAGCACATTGTGACCATGTACACCTAAGTCCTTTGCTTTTTGAAGTAATTCATCATTGAAAGCGTGTAAAATACAAATTACAGCACCGCCTTTGTTTACGATATGGAGCGACTGTTCTGTATTTGCGCCGCCAATGGGGTCAAATATAAAATCAATATCACTCACTACGTCTTCAACCTTTTTTGCCTTATAATCTATGTGCTCATCGGCACCTAATGATAAAACAAAATCTTTATTGGCTGCCGATGATGTACCAATAACATAGGCCCCCAAATGCTTGGCCATTTGTACCACGTAGTGGCCAACGCCACCAGCTGCAGCATGAACCAGCATCCTGTCCCCTTTCTTAACATTCACCTTGGTAGTTAAAACCTGCCATGCTGTAAGCGCGGCAAGCGTGGCTGCGGCTGCCTCGTTATGGGTTATGTTTGCAGGCTTTATAGCCAGCTCAGATGGCTTGGCAACAACATATTCCGCATAGGTTTTACCTAATACCGGGAAGTTGATCATCGCAAACACTTCGTCGCCAGGTTTAAAACCGGCAACATCACTACCCGCTTCAGTTATTACGCCCGAAATATCCCAGCCTAAAATTATAGGCAACTCCATTTTGGTTCGGCCGGCAGCGCCTTTGCCCTGGCGTGTTTTGGCATCAACCGGGTTTATGCTGATAGCTTTTAACTTTATTAATACTTCATCATCCTTAATAGTTGGGACCGGTATGTTAACGGCTTCAAAATTTTCTATACCGCCAAATGCTTTTAAAATTATCGCTTTCATTTTTTCTTTTTTTAACAAGACAAATATCTACCAATAAAAATAATTAAATTGGTATATATTTACTATAATTTGGTATTTTTGCTATATGGTAAAGGAAAATCTGTACGAACCGTTTTCAATTGCTTATCTAACATTAGATAAATGCCCAAAGTTTGAGCATCAGCATAGCTTTTTTGAATTAATTTATGTGATATCCGGCACCGGCACGCAATGCATTAACAAAAGCCATTTTGATTACCGAGCCGGGCATATGTTTTTAATAACACCCGAAGACTGCCATTCGCTGCATATTGAAACTACCACCGAATTCTTCTTTTTGCGTTTTAACGATATCTACCTCAAAAATGGCAGCCTGCTGCACGAAAACATCCAGCGGCTGGAGTACATATTGCACAACGCCAATCACCAGCCGGGTTGCATTCTTAAAAACCTGCCCGATAAACGCCTTGTTGGACCAATGGTAGAGGCCATCATCCGTGAGTATCAGAATAAGGACATTTACAATAAGGAGCTTATTCAGCAACTGGTAAATACACTGATCATCGTGGTAGCCCGAAACATTGCCCGCTACCTGCCAGAGCAGTTAAACATGGGCACCGAAGAAAAGGCGATGGATATTTTACAATACGTACAAAGTAATATCTATTACCCCGAAAAACTAAAAGCTGATGTAATCAGCAGTACCTTCAGCATCTCTGAAGCTTATATGGGCCGTTACTTTAAAAAGCACGCCAGCGAAACTTTGCAGCAATACATTATCAATTATAAAACCAAGTTGATTGAGCACCGCCTGCAGTTTAGCGATAAGCGGCTGAATGAAATTGCCAACGAGTTTGGCTTTACCGATGAAAGTCATTTTAACAAATTTTTCAGAAAGCAAAAAGGCAACAGCCCTAAAGAATACCGCAAAATGATACAATTGCCACGTGCATCGTAACCAGGTGTAACACTTTGAGTTCATGGGCGTCTTACTCCTGAATTCTGATTACATTAGCTGATATGATCCTTAAAACCCGGTGCCTGCTTGTCCTGCTTTTTTTATCATCAATCACGTTTGCACAATCCCCCGGAGTCGCGAGACCTGATTTTACCCTCGTTATACTAACCGAAACCGGGCAGGCCGCAGAAGGTGCTACCGTAAAACTAATAAAAGACAACAAGCCCATAAAATCGGCTATTGCAGATGCCCGCGGAGTGGCCCGGTTTGATGTTATCCCGGCTGGCTCTTACCTGTTTTCGGCCACCTATACAGGCTACAAACCACAGCTTAGTCGTGCCTATAAATTTCCGGGGCACAATTATGCAGACACCATTAAGCTGCAGCCCTTAAATACGGCACTCCAGGAGGTGAATATTGTGGCCCATGCTCCATTGGTACAGCAAAAAGATGGTAAAACCATATTAAATATTGATGCCTCGGTTACCAATACGGGCTCTACCGTGTTAGAAGTGCTGGAGAAATCGCCGGGCGTT
The DNA here is from genome assembly GCF_056401935.1 of Mucilaginibacter sp. P4_D1. Lineage (NCBI taxonomy): Bacteria > Pseudomonadati > Bacteroidota > Sphingobacteriia > Sphingobacteriales > Sphingobacteriaceae > Mucilaginibacter > Mucilaginibacter sp. P4_D1. The sequence continues at coordinate 97,869 of NZ_JBFUIJ010000009.1, read as the reverse complement.
AGTGTTGACAGGAATGGCGGCATTTCCCTTCAGGGCAAGGCAGGCGTTATGGTGATGATAGACGACAAACAAACCTATTTATCGGGTGCCGATTTAAATAATTTACTGAGCAGCATGAGCTCGAGCCAGGTTTCGCAGATAGAGCTAATCACCAACCCAACAGCTAAATATGATGCCAGCGGCAATGCCGGTATCATCAACATAAAAACCAAAAAGAATAAGCAAAAGGGATTTAACGGCACGTTTACATCGTCGGTTGGGCAGGGTGTTTATCCTAAAAACAATAATAGCCTGGCACTTAATTTCCGTACCGGCAAAATCAATACCTTTTTTAGTTACAGCATGAATCTGGTGCAATACCTTACCAATATTTATGCCCTGAGAAAGTATTACGATGCCGGCAACAACATAACAGCTAAGCTCGATCAGCCTTCCTATTTTTCGGGCACATCGTTCAACAACACCATCAAAACCGGGTTAGATTATTCCGTTACCGACAAAACTACCATCGGCGTAGTATTAGACGGCACGCTGGTTAACCGCAATGGAAACAACCGGGCAGTGGCAACCTGGTTAAATACCAGCGATGTAGTTGACTCGGCCGTATCAACCACCAACCACAACAAAAACCGGTTTAAAAACGGCTCGGTCAATTTAAACTTACGGCATACGCTCTCCCCATCGCAAACACTTGGGGCCGATTTTGATTACCTGCATTACAATATCCAAAGCGAACAAAACTTTAACAACTCGTTGCTTGCACCGGGCGGCTACCAGGAACTGTCCAGGAGTAACATCCCCACATCCATCAGCATCTTATCTGGCAAGGTTGATTACAGCATCAAAACAGACCAGCATGCCACTTTTCAATCGGGCTATAAATCATCTTACAGCAGCACCGATAACGCCGCTTTATATGAAAACCTGAATAGCGGGCTATGGGCCGAAGACTACAGTAAAAGCAACCAGTTTTTATATAAGGAAAAAATCAATGCGGTGTATGGCACTTTCGAGAAAAAGTATGCGAAGATTACCGCACAGGCCGGCTTGAGATACGAGTACACCAGCTATAAAGCCCATCAGTTAGGCAATGTACTACAGCAGGACTCGGCTTTTAAAAGAAATTATGGCGGCTTTTTCCCCAGTGGTTTTATCAGCTACCAGGCCGATTCATCACATAGTTTCACATTAACCGCCGGCCGCCGCATTGACCGACCCATTTTTCAAAACCTAAACCCTTTTTACTTTATCATTAATAAATACACCTACCAAACGGGCAACCCCTACCTGCTGCCCCAATACAGCTGGAATTTTGAGCTAAGCCACCAATACAAAAACCTGCTTACCACTACACTGCTATACAGTAATATAAAAAATTATTTTTCGCAGCTGTTTTTAAACGATGCCGCCAAGGGAATCCTGTTGTATTCGCAGGGAAACGTGGGTAGCACGCATAACTACGGCCTGTCATCAACGCTATCGGTATCGCCGGTTAACTGGTGGAGCCTTACTTTTCAGGCATTATACAACCATAAGCAACTGAAAGGCTTTAATGGCAATACCTACACCAGCCAGGCAGATCAATTGAACATAAATACCAATAACCAGTTCACCATTGCCAAAATTTACACTGCCGAGCTATCCGGCTTTTACACCACCAGGGCCCGCAACGATATACAGGAGCAATTATACCCAACGGGACAACTATCATTAGGTATATCAAGGCCAATACTAAAAAAGCGGGCTACCCTAAAATTCAGTGCACGCGATATTTTTTACACCAACGCTATGGAAGGGCTTACGCAATTTCCCAATGCCACCGAATATTTTAAGCTGACGCGTGATACCCGCGTATTCACGCTGGCGTTTACATATCGCTTTGGCAAATCATACAAAGTGACCAGCCGGTCGGACGGTAGCGCAGGAGACGAGAAAGACCGGGTTGGGAATGGCTAATAAAAGGAGCTAAAAGCAGAAGGCATAAAGCTGAAGGCTAATCGGCAATCTGGAAAGCTAAAATATAGCGGCCGGGCACGCGTTATTTTTTAGCTTTCATTTCGCGTTTTTTTGGCGATATCATTTTGGTGATGGTTTTGCCATGAATGATATCTTTAGGATTTTTGACTTTGGCCAACGAATTTTCCCAGGCCTGCTCAATTAAAGCAATTATGTATTCCTTGGGGAAATCATCAAGTTTGTTTACAAGCACATACCTGTATTGGCTGCCGTTGCCCAACAAAAGCTTTTTCGGGTCGGCAATTTCTGATCCCCGGTAAAATCCGAAATGTACGTTTTGATTGGTGGTGCGGTAGGCAGCAACCGAACAAAAGGTTTGCCCCAACTTTTCTGTAGGCGACCAGCCGAAGGCCAAAGCATTGTAGTTGTCATAAATAAGTTCATTAGCCTGAGGATATAAATCCCACACAAACTCGCGCAGCCAGATTGCTTTTTCACGCACCTCGGGCGAAAACTCATATAGAAACCTGAGTAAATCGGTTACTTCTTCTTTTGGCATGGCTTGCTGGTTTGGTATGTTAAATATATCAACATAAACCTTGCAAAGCAACAGGCTGGGCGGGGATAACGAAATCAAAAAAATATAAAGAAGAGCAAAATCAACCTGCGATTGGCATAAGCGTGACAGGCGAAGTAACGCAGGTTTACGGCATCTTCTTTACAGTTTTTATACAATAAGCAATTAGCCCCCTACCCCCCTAAAGGGGGAACGTAATTTTACACTCCCCCTTTAGGGGGCTGGGGGGCTAAAAAAGGGCAACAGGCAATAAGTATTTCTGCATCATGCTCTAACCAAACTGAGCTACTGCAGTTACCCGCAGGCTGGGCTTGAACCAGCGACCCTGACGTCCCAAATCGAAGTATTACTTATTTACGACACCTTTATTAGTTTCCCAGCCACAAAAAGACTGAGTATTCATTAAAAAAATGGCTGCTGACCACACATAATATCAAGAAGGGTAACTGACAACAAGTGACTTGCACCTTGCGGTGCCCCTGCTCTATCATCTGAGCTACTGCAACCTAAGCTACAGGCCGGACTTGAACCGGCGACCCGGGGGTTATCAATCGAAGTAACACTCGTTTACGACACCTTCTTTTTATTTTTAATAACATAAGAAGCAACAGACGACCAGGAAACGGGGACTCGCGTTAGGGACTCGAACCCTCATCACAGCTTGCGCTACAATGCCCTCCCCTTATTGGCGAAGTAATCCTGATCTACGGCATTCTTAAGCCCCCCAGCCCCCTAAAGGGGGAGCCGGAAGTTTTCTTATTCCCCCTTTAGGGGGTCAGGGGGCTCAGATTTCCACCTTACTGATTTCGCTTAAAGCTGAGTTTCCTTTTTCAAGGGCTTCCAACACTTCAAACACTTTATCGCTCCAGCCGGCTACCAGGTAAACATTGTTTTGCATTACCTGCAACGGTACCTTACTGTAACCTTTTAAATCAAACAGGTATAGTTTTGCCTTTGGCGCAACTGTTGTTTTATAACGCAACCATAAGGCGTTAATGTTATCGCCCTTAGCTGGTATGCTGTTATAAAGCTGGCAGTCGGTAAATAACATTACTTTATCCATTTGCACATTACGGTCAAGCAGGTCTTTAATTACCAGGTAACCGTTTGTTGAATAACCAACCTCGCCTTCGCGTTTGTAAAACTCCTGCACATTGTTCAATATATTGTGGCGTGGCACCATAATGGTTTTCCATGTATCGCCAAACATACCCACTTCTACATTTTTACAGCGCGATTGCAGCAACATCGCCAGCATCAGGCCCACATCGTACAGCAAAATTTTCGATTTTGCCGATACCGCTGTTTGCATCGATCCGGATACGTCGCAGGCCAGCAATACCGTGGTATCGTGATCAAAGCCTTTGATGTTTACCGCGCTTGCCTGTACTGCTTTTTCCAACGCATCCAGCAACTCGCCGGTATAGCCTTTGTTGCCTGTTAACAACGTTTTAAGCTTTTGACCCAAACCTTGTACAGGGGTTACGCTTCCGGCACTTAACAGTTCCCGGTATGCAGCCAGGTAACGGAACGGAAACTGCTTTGCCTTTGCCACTTTATCGGCATCGGCAAGTGTTGCGCATATCTTTTGGATATGGGCATAGCTTACACCGGCTTCCTGTATATTGCGCAGGTTACGCAGCAAGGCCATATAACCCAACTTGCCGCCATCTATCAACTCCTCCCATTTGTTGCGGAAAGCCATCGCTTTTGCCTCCTGGCTATCGTAATTAAGCTGCCCTAATGCCGATAGTTCGGTTTCCCAGGTGTATGGCGTTTGCAATGTGCCGCTTACTATTTTGTTAAACACCAGTTGCTGTGCATCATCCTTTGCTTTTGGATGTACCAGGAACAAAGCATCGCGCATTTTTATAGCGGTATCGCGGTTGTACTTGGCAAACTGGTATTCATCAAAGTTATTAAAAGCGGCTTGCAGGCCTTTTTGCATTTGCTTTGATAAGCGGTTCAGTTTTTTGGGGCCGGTGCGTTGGTTCAGCATTTCATAGCAGGCCAGCAGTTCGGTTATTTCGTCGGCGCGGTTAACAACCCCGGCTGTAACCCGGGCAACCAAATCGTCGCCCGAGTGCAACTTAGCCAATTCAGTAGCCAAAACCAAGGGTACCGAACGCATGTACATTTTTGTACGGGCATATACTGCCAGCCTGCCCACAAATTCGGGCTTGCACTTATATATAATGTTGCGCAGGCGCTCCATACGGTCATCGTTTTTTTCGTAAAAGGAATCGCTCAGGCCCCAGGTTACTACCAGGGTATACAGTTCCATCTCTGGCGATAGTGCAAACGCTTTTGCACCCTCGTGATTAGTGAACTGATTTTTTACTTTGCTTAACAGGTTAAATTTCATTGTTACCTCCTTTTATTTGTTTTGATGATACAAAGGTTAGAAGGCGCTGCGCAGCCTATTTGCGCAGTAAAAATTATTTTTATTTTTTTTGAAAAAGATTAGAAGGTGTGGTAACTATACATAACCTTACGAAGCATTTATGAAATTCTTTCCCTATGAAAACTGTTATATTACCAGCGCCCTATCATATGAAGATGCACAACTGAAATTAGAAGAAATTTTATCACCGGGTAAGGGCTTGTTTTCACCAATACCATATTTTAAAGGCTACATGGCAAATGGCGTATTCCAAATCTCGCCCGATATAACTTACCGTAACTCATTTCTGCCTCAAATAAAAGGGGCGATACAAGCAAATCCAAAAGGATGCAGCATACATTTGACAATGAGAATGTATACCGCAGTCGAGATATTTGCAACGTTGATGGCAATTGGGTTTGGTATTGCAGGATTAATAAATGTAATTTACGGTAGCATCGCCAATAATCTCAAACCGGTTGACTTCAGTCTGTTTTTAGTGGCGTTATTTGTGTATATGTTAGCGACCGCGGCCTTTAAGGCAGAAAGCATCAAGGCAAGGGAGAAGTTACTCGAAATATGGGATGGAGAGTTGATTTAAAAAAATAATTTAATATTTTTCTTGTTTAATAAAATATTTATGTATCATTGTACCATGAAAAATACAATATGTATACAGAGCCAATACCCCCAGCTGATTTATCAGAGGAGATAGCTATGTATTCATAAAAACGATATAAACTAATGCAATCCTCTTAGATAACCTAAGGGGATTTTTTGTTTTACAGGGTAGTATATCAATGGTCAGATTACTCCGTTTGGAACGGAGAGGCTCCCGGTTCGAATCCGGGTTACCCTACTATGGAAATGTAGCTCAATGGTCAGAGCAGCACCCTTATACGGTGTCGGTTAAAGGTTCAAGTCCTTTTATTTCCACTGTAAAAGAGTTGTTTATATAAATAGCGTTAAAACTAACAGCAATGCGATGAGCGGATAACGATAATTTTAATAATGCCTTGGCCGGTTGCCCGAGTGGTTTAAGGGAGTCCTCTGCAAAAGGAATGTTCGCAGGTTCGAATCCTGTACCAGCCTCTGTTTATTTTCCTGTGGTGCAATTGGCAGCACAACTGATTTTGGTTCAGTTAATCGTGGTTCGAATCCATGCAGGAAAACCTGTGTCTTTATTTATTATAATATATAAAATAGTTTATTTTTATATATTATAAGACAGTCGTCGGTATCTGTCAAAGAAATAAGGCGGGATTTATTTTTAATACTATGCTTTTATTTTCTGCCTGTGGTTTAAGCCCCACTGCACCAATGTTTCTGTAACCGGGAAAACACTCAGCCCATAATCGGTGATAGAATAATTTACGGTAACAGGCCTGGTATCCATCACTGTCCTGGAAACAAGCAGGTTCATTTCCAGGTCCTGCAATTCTTTAGACAGCATCTTGGCCGAAATCCCTTCAATCTCGCGCTGGAGCTTTTTAAATGTATTTTTCTCGCCAACGTGTATATTCAGGTGCCGCATAATGCGCAATTTCCATTTTCCGCCCAATATTTCCAGGCTGTCTTTAATGGCAGCCAATTCCTGGTCGCAGCTTGCTTCCTGTATGTTTCCGTTGATATTGATAGTGGCCATAATACTTGATAGTTAACCAAAGGTAACCAGTTACCTTTGGTTAACCCATAACAAAAATAAACTACCGGGCCTTACTTTTGGCATCATGTTAATTAAATAAAAATGAAAAAACTTAATTATTACGTGCTGGATGTATTTACCAATCAGAAATATAAAGGCAATCAGCTCTCGGTAGTTTATGCCGACGATGAGCTTGAGCTGAGTCAGTACCATGCCATTTCCCGGGAATTCGGTTACTCCGAAACTTCATTCGTAAATTATTCAACAATTGAAAACGCGTTGAAGGTACGCTCCTTTACCCCGGCAGAATTTGAGGTTGTAGGCGCCGGCCATAACCTGTTGGGTGCCGTGTGCCTGGCTTTAATAAAGGGCTGGGACATTTTTAAACACCAGGGCGGGCCGCCATCTGTAATTATCAAGGATACAAGAATCCCGTTGCTGGTTACCGAGCATGGCGGGCTTCCGTACGTGGCCATGAAACAACAGCCGGCCAGGATAATAACAGAATTGCCTGCCCACCTGGTTGCAAAAGCTATTGGATTGGATTTAAAAGATTTAGAATTAAACAACTGGAAAATCAACGTTGTTGAAACAGAAGTTGCCCACCTGATGGTGCCCGTAAAAGATTTGGACACATTACAACGTGCGGTGCCCGATAAGGCACTTTTAAAACAACTCTCGGCAAAATACCAATTTGAGGGCTTTTACCTGTTTACCACAGATGGCCAGGATGCCGGTTATATTGCCGAAACACGTTTTTTCAACCCCGGTATCGGGATTGATGAAGACCCTGCAACAGGTACGGCTGCGGGACCACTGGCCGGTTACCTGGAAAAGTTGGGGTATATTAAGACGGGGCACGACTATCGGATATTGCAGGGCACAGCCGTTAAGCACCCATCCTCAATCCATATCAACGTTGCAGGCGATGGTATTTGGGTAAGCGGCTCGTCAGTTATCGTTATGGAAGGCACCATATACCTGTAAAAAAGCGCGGCAAGTGGCTTTTATTCCTTTTCAAAGTAGTCCACCGGTGCATCAGCTGCGCTGCCTATAGCACCGCCCAGGCTAAATTTTTTCCCGGCAAGGCCTATATATTTTGCCTCGCTGTTGTAATCATTATCAAAAACAATACGGTTACGCTCGGCGCCGTTTACGTTTTCTTTAAACAGCTTATAAGTGCCGCTTTTTTGCAATACGTGTTTAAGATAGTATTTGTAATTGGTGGCCGAAAAGTTGTAAACGGTACCATTGCCCGGTTTATACGCGCTGCTGTCGGTTGGTGGTGCGCAATAACAGGTTGTACCCCGGTATTCCCACGTACCGTTAAGGCTAATACCAACGCTATTATCTTTTTTACAGGCAAATAAAAATAAAACAATGGCGCATGCGGGTAATATTTTTTTCATTGATACTCAGGTTTATTAAGCTTATTACGGCGCCAATAACGAAAATGCTACAGTAAATTATTGGTCAATAATTAAAAAATCAGTATTATCGTAACAGGAACCTTTTACAATTAAAATGAACAATATTAAACATCTTACAAAGATATCCGTCTTTTTACTTTTCATAGCCATATTGCAAAGTTGTGGCAGTCCCAGCGGCCCAGGTATTTATAAAAACGAAAAAATAAGCTCAAGCGATCAAAGCCGCTTCCACGATTTAAACGACAAACTGTTTGCAGCGCTGAAAACCGATGACGAACCTCAGCTGGAATACATCATGTCGCAGGATTTTATTGATGTTACCAACAGGAAACGCGCTGTTGAACTGGTAAGTAATCGTTTTAAGGAAGATGATTACAAAATACTTGACGAGTATTATGTGGTTAACCGCTACATTCATGGCGATACCATTAAATCGGCCTTAACTGGCGGCAAATACACCGTTTACTGCCCCGGCGGTGTTAAAGAGATGTACATAGCCTTTTTTGTGCCCAAACATATTGCCAACCAGTATATGATAACGGCACTTTATTGCAAATACGATTATGGCTGGAAACTTAGCCAGCTGGAAACCAACGCCTATGCCAAAAACGGAAAAAGCATGACAGCGCTTTTAGCCGATGCTAAGGCTGCTTACACAAAAGGCTTCCTGGTAAACGCACTTAATGACGGGGCTTCGGCTATCAATTGTTCACGCCCAAGCAGCCTCTGGAAATATGATAATGAAGCCGAAGCCGGTGAATTTTACAGCAACGTTTTAAACCAGGTATCCGCTAAATACCGGGTTCCGTTGCCCATTAAAGGCGCGCCAACCCACCTTGAAATTATACGCATTTTTACCCAGGAAGATAAGGAAGGCACATTCCCGATGATATATTACCTAACCAATATCAAGCTAAGCGATACTACAGCTGTCAAAAAAGAGAACGAAGTGATCAGGAAAGTGATAGATAAAACTATCCCCGGCATTGATAAGGATAATAAATACGTGCTGTATTCTGCTTTTAACGAATGGCCGACGGGCGTTAAAACCGTTGAGCACTTTGACATGAAGCAAAAAATGTAAGTAAGCCAAAGGCTTAAGGCTGAAAGCTAAAAGTCAGATTGCCAGGCAAGGGAGCTATTGAATATATCGCTTCTTTGTCTATTCCTATTCACTATCCTCGTTCTTAATGCCTTTTAGTAAAGCATAAATTGCCATGGCATGGCCGTGGCCAAGATCAAAGTCGGCCTTCAGCCAGGCTACAATATCGCCCGCTTTTGCTTTTAATTCGCCGCTTTGTGTAAAACCCTTTTCTTCGGCTATCGCCCTGAAATACGCGGGCTCTTTGCCCGTTTTGATTTTTATTGTTTTTAAATATCCCTGGAATGACATAGTTGGTTATGCTTGGTTTATAAAGCTAAATATAAATGTAAACATCAAATTCGAACTGTTTTTTTAACTGATTTAGCATTAAGGAGCCAAAATGGCGGTAGTTGGCGTTGCGCTTCATAAGTACAAATGTCTGCTGAAATTCCCTAATTTATTATCTTTGCTATTAATCATCTACCCCGATTGCTATGTCTAAAAAGAAAAAAGCCAAGGTTGTTGCACTGAAGCCGGTTCAGCTAAGTGCCGAAAAATATATAAAAACACAGGCGCGCCTGTTACCCATTGCCGAATGCATTATAAATAACGAATGGGAAACCGCCGGAATAGCTAATATACTTGTTGCAAGGAAGCACAAAAACGGCAATTTAACCATTGGGCTATTTCTGGTTGATATGTATTGCCTTGGCCTAAGGATGTGTTATATGAATTTAACCTGGATCCAGAAGAATATGATGCCTGGAAAGGCAAATTAGTTGGTGGCGTAGTATGCGATTATGTTTTAGCTCACAACATTATTTATGGCGCGGTTGCGTATGCCGAAGACCTTGGATTTAAACCGCATAAGGACTTTGAAATTGCCCAATATATTTTAGCAGAGGACAGCGAGGATATAGAACTGGTAGAAATAAAGTTTGGCATGGATGGCATGCCCTGTTATGTACCCGGCCCTTATGATTCCGACTACAAGGTTCAAACCATCATCAATACGCTTGACCGCACCGCGGGCCGGGGTAATTACACATTTTTAGGCGATGGCGATGACTGGGACGATTTTGATGACGAGGATTGGGATGATGACGATGAAGAAGATGATGATAATGATTTTGACGAAACACAGGCAGCTATAAATGAACTGTTACTGGATGGTTATGAAAAAATAAGCGCCGTATATGACGAACGTTTGCGAACAGACAGCGCCAGGAAAGTGCTTAACCAACCTTTTATTGGCTTAAAATATCGCCTTAGTGACGATCCCAAAGAAACCGCCTATATGAAATTTGACAGTGCAGCGGAAGAAAAGGAATACTTTCGCCTGCTAAACCTCGCGTCGGTTGACCATGAATATGACCTGGTAATAACCGGTGTACAAAAAGCCATTGCTAAATATACCGGTTCGGCACCATGGTACATGTTATGGCATTCGGCGCTCCAAGCCGACAGACAGCATGATGAGAGCTATAGGGTAGCCGAAGTAATGTACACTATGTTTCCCGATTATTTGCCTGCCAAAGTGAGCTATGCCAATATGCTCATTGATACCGAAGAGCCTGAAGGTGTACTTGCCGTATTTAACGGCCAGCCAGACCTGGGATATATTTATCGCGACCGTAAGGTGTTTAACCTCACCGAAGCTGCAAATTACTATGCCTGCATGTGCCGCTATTTTATAGCGGTTGATAATATCGACTCGGCCGATATGTATATGGAAGCAATCATCAAAAATAACATGACCGATCAATTTGGTATACAGGTGGCCATACGCGAACTTTGCAAGGCAAAAATGGAAAAGCTTGGCATCTTAACAGGTAAAGAAACAGCCGATGATGAATAGGCTGCGGTAAATGATTTCAGGCCCGGTTATTTGAAAGGTAAAAGCATTATATTGCCGTTACCAATTAACAACCCTAAAAATCATGGTTAAACGTGTTATTCTTGCCTGCCTGGTGCTTGCTTTTATTATCCCACGTGTTGCTCTCGCGCAAGCAACAGCCGCCAATAAGCCGGTTTCGCCCCGGATACGGGTGATAATGGATAACGATTTTAGCGGCGACCCGGACGGCTTATTTGCCCTTACCCATTTAATGTTATCGCAATCGGTAGATGCCAGGGGCATCATAGGCTCGCATCTAAAAGTGGGCGATGGTTTTGATCCTTCAAAAACCCAGGCTGACAATGCCGCAAAAAAAGCGGCAGAACTATTAACCATCCTTAAAATGACGGGACGGGTACCAGTAGTGGCAGGTTCAAACACCGGGATGCTGAACGATACCACCCCGGTTAAAAGCGCAGCAGTTGATATGATTATCAACGAGGCTTCGCGTACCGATACTCAATTGCCCCTGTACGTAATTTGCGGCGCCGGGCTTACTGAAATTGCATCTGCGGTTTTAACCAACCCTGCAATAGCCGGCAAACTTACCCTGATATGGATAGGCGGCCCCGAATATGCCGACCTGGCCTTGCCCCCACCCACTTACTCCAACCCCGAATACAATCTTAATATCGATATCGCTGCTGCCAGGGCAATTTTTAACCATTCGCAGTTAAAGCTGTGGCAGGTGCCGCGCAATGCTTATCGCCAGGCTTTGCTGCCATATTCGCAGCTGCAACTAAAAATTAAACCCCATGGCGTGGCCGGCAAATATTTAACTAATGTGATAGAAGGGTTGATGACCCGCATCCAGCAATGGCACCTGAATATTGGCGAAACGTATGTTTTAGGCGATAGTCCCCTGGTATTGCTTACCGCCCTGCAATCATCGTTTGAGGCCGACCCTTCGAGCAGCGAATATGTGCTTAAAAATTGTCCGAAGATAAATGCACAGGGCGGTTATGATTACAATGCCGGCGGCCGCAACATCCGTGTATACACCCGATTGGATATCAACCTGATGTTTAATGATTTTTTTGCGAAGCTGGAACTGAATGCCAAATAGCTTTCCGGATTATCAAAAAAAGATAGTTTATAAATTACAAGATAAATTTACAGAGGCAAAAATGTCATCTATTAATATGAATGACCGATAGTTGTATAGAATAATAACCTATTTACCTTGTTTTAAGTACAGAAAACAGGAGATGAGAGCGCGGTTCACGGCGATTTAAGGTAGAAAATAGAGTTGGTATTTAAATTGTAATTGGTTTAATACATCATTTGAAAAACAATTTTATAAACAATTAAAAAAATCTATCATGAATTCATTACTGTATATCATTGCTGTTATCCTGATCATAGGCTGGGCAATTGGCGCGTTTGTTTACTCTGTAGGTGGTTTAATCCACATCCTGTTGGTTATTGCTATTATAGCTTTAGTACTCGGTTTTTTACGCAGGGATACGGCAATATAACCTGCTATTTTAAATAAATTTCAACCCCGGTCTGCAAAACAGGCCGGGGTTATTTTTTAACTGCGAAGGTACGATGCGCCATTAATGTCAATTATACCACCACTGCTAAATTCCATCCCCTGTGATGCATAAATAGCCACCAACGTTGCTACCTCCTGCGTATTTGCCACGCGGCCAAAGGGGCTTTGGTTTTTTATTGCCTGGCCGGCAGGGCTGTTCAAAATGTCGGCAGTCATATCTGTTTCTGTAAAGCCCGGCGCTATAACATGTATACTTACACCTTTTGGCGCCAATGCAATAGCCAGCGATTGGCTCATCGAGTTTAACCCCGCTTTACTTGCACCATAGGCAGGGCAATCAGGCTCGCCACGGAAGGCCCCGCGTGATGAAATGTTTACTATTTTACCACCGCCCTGCTCCGCCATCTGCCGACCGGCAAAGTAACACAGGTTGGCAGCGCCCACCAGGTTAACATCAATGGTTTGTTTCCACATGGCCAGCCAGTGAGTATAATCAGCATCCATGATCTTATGCTCCAGGAATACGCCGGCATTGTTTACCAATACGTCAATACCGTTATACTTTGCTATAAAAGCCTTCATAAAGGTTTCAACCGCATCGGCCTCGTGTATTTGCAGTTGCCATGCGCTGTGCCCGGTTCCCGGCAACAGGGCAAGTGTTTCGTCGGCTGCCTGTTGGTTGCTTAAGTAGGTTATGGCAACCTGTGCACCTGCAGCCGCAAATAGCTGAGCACAAGCCCGCCCTATACCGCGCGAGCCGCCGGTGATTAAAACCCGTTTATTTGTAAAATCAAATGTCATCATAGCTCTGTTGGTTGGATAACAAATAACGGAAACCTAAGCCATAAAGCGCATCAAAATTTAAGTTTACACTGTGGTTTTATATAAAAAACAGCCTCAACCCTGTCAACGGTTCACATTTCATATACATTAATTATTTCAGCAACCATATCATCAAAAAAATCTCTACTTTTAACTATCGCTCCCAAATTATGAAACATTTGAGCTTTAAAACGCTACTGGGCCTTAGCCTGTTTGCCTGCACCGCAGCTTATGCGCAGCAGGAAACTATTGACACCGCTGCCTTCCGTAAAATCAGGAATGCAGAGCTTAACAGTTCGCAAATTCCGCAAATTGCACATTACCTTACCGATGTTTCGGGCCCGAGGCTCACCAATTCGCCGGGTTACAAGCGGGCCGCTACCTGGGCTGTCGAAACCATGAAAAAATGGGGATTGACCAATGCCAAAATGGAACCCTGGGGCGAATTTGGCAAGCAGTGGGAAGTGCAGGATTTCAGCATATCAATGCGTGCGCCTTATGTGCAAACTGTGCGGGCATATCCTGGCCCATGGAGTGCTAATACCAAAGGCTTACAGCAGGGGCAGGTTATACTGCTTACACCAGCAAACGCCATGGATACCGTTTACCTGGCCAGCCATGCAGCCGATTTTAAGGACAAATTTGTACTGGTAACCGGCGGTGCCGCCAGCAGCGCCGAAAGATTTGAACCATCGGCTACGCGATTGGCAGATACGGCCCTGGCCAACCTTAAAGATGCCTACATGATTGATAAATCGACGATACAGATGTATAAAGGTTATTTCAAAATTTTTGCGAAGGTTGATGAATTGCTTAAATCATCCGGTGCGCTGGCTTATATTACTACCGGCAGCAATAACCATAACGGAACCGTAGTTGTGCAGGCCTATGGGGGCTACAAAACAACAGTGGCCGAAGCCGTACCCAGGGTAACCATGTCGGCAGAAGACGGGCAAAAAATAAAAAGGCTCATCCTATCTGGTCACAAAGTAAAATTGGCCCTGAATATCAGCGGCAACCTCAAAACCGACGATACCAAAGGCTACAACGTGGTTGCCGAAATTCCCGGTACCGATGCCAAACTGAAACCACAACTGGTAATGCTTGGCGGTCATCTTGATTCATGGCAGGCCGCCACGGGCGCTACTGATAATGCCGCCGGCTGTATAGTGATGATGGAGGCCGTACGCTTGCTGGATTCATTGGGCCTTAAGCCTAAACGCACCATCCGCATAGCCCTTTGGAGCGGTGAGGAACAGGGCCTGTTAGGTTCTTTTAATTATGTAAAAAATCATTTTATAGATGGTACAACATTCGCCATAAAACCCGAGCAGGCAAAAGTATCAGCCTATTTTAACCTCGATAACGGCACCGGCAAAATCAGGGGTATTTATGCTCAAAATAACCAGGCCGTAAAACCCATATTTGCCGAATGGTTTAAACCCTTTGCAGACCTGGGCGCCCAAACCGTAACCATGAGTAATACCGGCTCAACAGACCACCTCAGTTTTGATTGGGCAGGCATCCCTGGTTTTCAGTTTGTGCAGGACCCCATTGATTACGAAACCCGCACCCACCACAGCAACCTGGACGATTATGACCACCTGATAATTGACGATCTTAAACAAGCTGCCATCATTGTAGCGTCGTTTGTATACCAAACCGCCACGCGCCCCGATATGCTGCCCCGCAAACCGCTGGTAAAGGAAAAGTTTGTGTTTGATGGGTTTTAGGGGTGATAAAACCACCGCATGCGCGATGTTTCTCATTATAAGCATCCAACATTGAGAGCTGGGCAACATGCCATTTATGAAACCCCGCACAGCCTTTGATCAATCGACCAAAGGCTGTGTGGGATTGGTGAATAACTTGTAGCGCGTATCAATTATAAGAAACCGAATAGCTGTTACAGGTAAAGTTTAAGCCGCCCCCGTTGGTTCCGTACGATGAAGTGATCTCGAAACCAAACTGCACATTCCCCAGTGTAATATTGCCAAACCAACCCTTGTTTTTTATCCAGGTTTGAATAGCCTTAACATCAACAGTTGCTGATGAAGTATTACTTGTGCGTAAAAACGAGTAAACGTTGTTTGAGCCGTTATTTCCCCTGAATACATTCCAGGTATGGCCGCCAACGCTAACGTTGGTGTACACAGGCACCGCCGCGCCGCTGGCATTGTAGTTATACGATATTGGCTTAACATTACCGCTGCCACTGGAGCTGCCGGTGTAGTTTAACCAAAGCATGGTTTCATTTTGGTTGCCGCTATCCCATATATCGTAAGTTGCCTCCCACGCACCGCTTGATGGAACAGTAAAGTTGGCACTGCTTGTACATGAGTTTAAGCTGCTTAAAGCTATACCCACATATTTTGTGGAGTTGGGGTATGATTTAATCCCTCCGGTATTAGGGTGGTTGGCCCAAACGCCCCAATTGCTATAGGAGTTTGCCCAAATATTTTGCCCGCCGGCGCCCGAGCCCCAAACATCGTTATACACCGTATAGCCCCCGTTTGACCATGACCCGTAGGCTGCACTTGACGACCAGTTTGCTTTTACCTCTCCATCGTTAGCAGCCGGTAACTCAGCATTGTTTTTTTTACAGCCCAGGGCTAAGCCCGCAACAGCGATAAACAGAACTACGTGTTTTTTCATTTTCATAATTTTGGTTTTTAATGGTTTATATTGGTTTTGATGTATAAGAAAATGGTGATGCATTTTATTAACGCCCAGGCAAAAAATTGCGAAAGCCCGGGCGGGCTGCCGTTTGGCATTTGTTTAACAATTGGTTAAACCAAAACTATAAAACAAGGTAATTGCCGTTGTGGATACTTAGGGGTATAAATGTCAACTATAGCTATTTTCGCTACAGTTAAAAAATATTTGTTATACTTTTATTGCTGTTCTACAGGCTAAAACATTGGCAGCGCTATCAGAAAAGCAGAAACATCAGGATATTAACAGGAAATAAAATGGCAAAGCGTATTTTTTATAGTTGGCAGTTTTTATTAGGGTACCTGCTTTTTGCCGGCGTTATAGCATGTAAAAAGGAAAATGCCATAATAGTAGGGCGGGTGGAATTATCGATGCTCGATTCGGTAAATAAATTACGCGCTGCCGGCTGTACCTGCGGAACCGATTTTATGCCACCGGCAAAAAAACTAACGTGGAATAATAATCTGGCTACCGCCGCGCAAGGCCATGCGCTCGATATGAATAACAATAACTACTTCGATCATATTTCTCCCACCGGTACCTCGCCCATACAACGGGCAATAGCTGCGGGGTACACAGGCCAGTATATAGGCGAAAACATTGGCAAAGGATATACTACTATTGGCCAGGTAATGCAAGCCTGGAAAAAGAGCGACGACCACTGCAAAGCCATGATGGATACGCTTTATGTAGAAATGGGCGCCTACAGCTATAACGGCTACTGGGTACAGGAATTTGGCAGGTGACTATTAATACCCTCAGGCCGAAATATGGTTATCCCTCACCATTTTTTCCAGTGCCGAAATCCAGGTTGGCGAATCGTTCAGGCTTTCTACCAGTTGTACACGTTCGCCGCCAAGGGCTTTAAACTCGTCGCCATACTCGGTGGTTACTTCGTAAACAGTTTCCAGGCAGTCGGCCACAAAGGCGGGGCAAAACACCAATAGGCTTTTTTTGCCGGCTTTGGCCAGGTTAGCTACAATTTCGCTAGTGTAGGGCTGTACCCAGGGATCGTTACCGAGGCGGGATTGAAAGCAGATGGTATATTTTTCTTTGGGGATATTCAGTTTTTCGGCAATCAGCTTTGCGGTTTGATGCGATTGCGCCGAATAACAAAATTTATTGGCATCGGTAATGGTTTCGCAACATTTATCAACCTTTAAGCAGTGTTTATGGGTATGGTCGGCTTTAATCAATTGCCTTTGCGGCAGGCCGTGAAAACTAAACAGCACATGATCAAATTTTTCGGGATCGTATTTGGCACCGTTTTCGGCAAAAGTGGCAATCATCAATTCGTTATCATGAAACGAGTTGACAAACGATATGGTTGGCTTGGTAGGCCATTGCATCAGCAGTTCCATCACCTTATCATAAACAGAGCCAGTACTAGCCGATGCATATTGCGGAAAAAGAGCAATCACCTGTATATCATCAACCAATGCATCTTTCAACCTGTTCAATGCCGATTCGATATTTGGGTTTTGGTAGCGCATGGCCAGTTCAACAACATACTCATCACCCAGGCGTTGTTTTAAAGCCTCTTGCTGCAAAATACTATAATGCATTAGCGGCGAACCGGTGGTGTCGCTCCAGATAGCCCGGTATAGCTTGGCCGATTTTGGTGCACGAAACGGAACAATTAACCCGCGCACCAGTAAAGTACGCAGCACCGGGTTAATATCAATAACCCGCGGATCCATCAAAAACTCATTGAGGTAGGTACGTACATCGGCCGTCGCAGCGCTGTTTGGTGTACCTAAGTTGACTAATAAAACACCCTTTTTGCCCATAATTTTCAGTGTGCGAAATTAAATAATTTTTGGCCCGGCAACGGAGTATGGGGTAAATAAATTACAAAAGGCTAACATGAAAAGATTCAAAGAAAAAATTGCTTGCTATGCCTTGAAGATGAACGCCTGTCTATTTCTTGATTTTTGCCTCTTGATTCTTGGATCTCTTGGCTTTCATTTTTAAATTCAATAGCTCCACCAAAACCGAGAACGCCATCGCGAAGTAAATATACCCTTTGGGGATATGCTGTTCAAAAGCCTCGGCCAACAGCGATACGCCTATCAGCAGTAAAAAAGATAGTGCCAGCATTTTAACCGTAGGGTGTTTATTTACAAAACCCGATACACTGTTTGATGCCCACATCATAATGCCTACAGCAATGATAACCGCCAGGATCATGATCTCGACGTGGCTGGCCATACCTACGGCAGTAATTACAGAATCTAATGAGAACACAATATCCAGCAACATGATCTGGATAATGGTGGCTATAAAACCCTGCGGCTTTACATTTTCGCTGCTTTCTTCTTCGCCTTCAATTTTATGGTGAATTTCAGCAGTACTTTTATAGATCAGGAACAGGCCACCGATGATCAGGATCAGGTCGCGGCCGGATATAGCCAGTTTTTCGGCCCAATCAGGGTCGGTAATATTTAATAAATGGCTCAGGTTAAACAGGGGGGCGGTAAGCGTCATTACCCAGCTAATGGATAGCAACAATAATATCCTGGTAATCATGGCCATACCTAAACCAACCCGGCGGCCTTTGCTTTGCTGTTTTGCAGGCAGCTTATCTGATAATATCGAGATGAACACAATGTTATCTATACCTAAAACGATTTCTAAAACGGTAAGTGTAAGCAGGGAGATCCAGGTTTCGGCCTGGGCAAATATTGATAAATCCATTTGTGCGCGATGTGGTTAAGCCCAAAAATAACAAAACCCTTGCTTTTTAGGGCAAGGGCTTGCGTAAAAGGATGAATTTATCGCTTAATCAAAGTTTACACTTCCGAAGGTTGAATTGATGGTGATTGTTTTATCGGTACCGCCTTTACCAAAATGACCTTTATAATTTTTGGTGGGGTTAAATCCGCGCTCGCCATCGGCTGGGCTTTTGCTGGTAAGGCTTACATCGTGGTTGCCATAGTTAAAGCTGCCGTAACGCACGGTTACATCAAAATCGGCACTTTGGTTATCGCCCAGGCCCAGCTTTATGCTTGAATATGACGATCGTACTGAAAGATCTTTCAGGTTTTTGTCAACATCTTCAATACTGATACCGCCACCAAACTTAACGTTGATGGTACCCGATGTTTTAATACGGCCAATTTTTGCCGAGCTATAGCTCAGGTTGGCATTAAGCTTATCGCAATCGCCCAGGCTTAAGCTGCCGTAAGCTACATCAAGATCGCTGCCGGTTAAGTTCCCAATGGTGGCATTGCCGTATTTTACCCTTATCTGGTTGCCATTGTTGCTTAGTGCTTTAGCTACCAGACTGCCGTATGAGTTACTAATGATGAGCTTGCCGCCAAGATCGGGCAGATCGGTAGCGCCATATTTATTGCTGATGGTAAGCGGGTTTTTGGCAGGCATGTAAACGGTATAATTTATTTCCATTGACCGCACCGAGTTACCACTTCTGAATAAGCCGCCCCATGAGCCATTGTTGTCGTTATTGGAGTTTATCGAGGTTTTAAAATAAACCCCGTTTCCGTCCTTACTATCCTGGATGTTTACGTTATCCAGCATTTTTTGTGCTTTATCGGCATCGTTGGTGGTTACCTTTATCTGTACATCAACTTTTACCTCGTTCTTTGCCCAGGTGTTTACCGTTATTTTGCCAAATTTATTGTCAATGTTAATTATATCATTACCATCAACATTATAGCTTTTACTGTAGCTTTTGGTTTTTACAACTTCATCTCCGGTTTGTACTTTGGTATCATCATCACCATCAATATTGTAATTAAAGTTGAAGGTTTTATCAAAATCTTTAAAACCATAGGCTATCATCGGGGCTATGTGGGTATCAAATTTATAAGCAAAGTTTAGCATGCTGTCGTTAAACTTATAGGCAAAACCTTTTAGGCTGTCAAATTTGAACGTTTTATCATAACCCTTAAAGCTTTTGCTCAGCTGCTTCATGTTCTGCTTCATGGTTTTGTTGAATTTTTGCCTGTTAAGCGAGTTCATTTTTACCTGCAGATCATGCATTTTGGCCTGCAAATCTTTCATTTTTTGCTGATAATCCTTCGAATCCATGTCCGAATCGTCATCGTCATCATCAGCGGTTTGGGCTGCGTTGGGCGCTACGGCAGGTTTTGCTAGCTTAGCTGGTTTAGCCGGTTTTTGTTGCGCAAAGCCAATGTTGCCTACGGTTAATAAAACCATCAGCGTAAACAGGAAAGGTTTAAATATTTTTGATTTCATTTTCTTGATCTTTATTAGTCTCGTTATACTGCTCTATTACATTTAATTGCTGACTAAGCACATCGGTTTGTATTTGCAAGTTCCGGATCATTGCACGTAAAACGCGTTCCTGGTTAGGGCTTGTGGCTAAATCGCTATTTAGTTTTTTATAGGTCGAATCCATTTTGGCAATCTCGGCAGTAAACTCTTTAAACAACTGCGGGTCGCCTTTTGATGCTGTTTTAAGCTGACTAAGCTGCGTTTTAACCAATGATGCATAATGCACCTGTTGTTTGGCATATTCGGGGTTAATAGCAGCCAGGTCAACGCTTTTTACGCCTTTCTGGCTTTGGAGATATGCCCCGAAACCTATACCCATCACCACGATGATAGATGCGGCCATTTTTAGCACAAAAGTGAGCGAAAAGGTTTTGGCTTCGCGCTTTTTTGGCGCATCCAGCGTATCTAAACGCGCCTCTATTTTACTCCACAGATCTGCCGATGGCTCAATCTCGTCAAATTCTTCGTGATTATTTTTCATGAAATCTTCAAATCGCTTGCTCATGACACTTTTCCTCTTCCTTTTAAAATTTCCATTAGTTTTCTTTTTGCTCTCAAAAACTGCGTTCTCGAGGTATTTTCAGATATATTTAATATTTGTCCTATTTCTTCGTGATCATAACCCTCAAGCAGGTAAAGGGATAACACAAGCCGGTAACCATCCGGTAATTGTTTCATAGCCTCTTTAACCAACACCACCTGGTATTGCACATCGTCCTCATCTTCGGGTTCCTCATCCGGAATATTTTCCAAGTGATCACCTTCTATTTCAATAAGCTCCAGCTTTCGTTTACGGAGCAAATTTATTGACCGGTTTACCACTATTTGTTTGAGCCAAAGCCCAAATGTGGTTTCCTGCCTGAAATCCTTTAGCTTGTTAAAAGCATCAAGAAAAGCTTCCTGCAAAACATCCTCGGCCTCGCCAATATTGCCCACTATCCTAAAGGCGACGTTCAACATCGCTTTTGAGTAAAGGCGGTATAGCTCATAAGAAGCTTTTTTGCTTCCTTGTTTGCACTCCAGCACCAGGCTATAATGTTTATCTATAAATATTGCTTCCAATTGCGTTAAGCTTCAGATTAATAGACGCAAGCTATTTTACAACGTTGCACGGAACGGGGAAATAATTTATTGATGTGCAAATTTCAGATTTCAAATGTGCAGATGATTTCATGATCGGCTGCGGTATTATCTGAGCGTGTAATACGCAAATTATGGAATTTAATTTGAAACACGAGCCTGTCAATCAAAACGGATCTGTGATATGTAGTGTGGGGCGTCAAAGTTGACAGATAATAATCCACGCAAATTAAAGCGGATTTTACAAATGCAATAATTGTAAAGTAACTTGGAAATCGTTTTTATTTGTGATAACCACTACAAATTTACACGCTTCCTTTTATATTTAAAAACCGCGCTTTATTCATGCACAAACAGGTAAAAACAAGGCTATTAATTCAAACTTTTTTGCAACAAATGTGTCATTTATTGAAACAAAACGTGTATTAATTAATACAAAAACAAAACGAAGATTTTTTTTAGAAAAACGAAGAAAAAGCAATTCGAAAAATCGGGAATCTTACCTTTTAACTACTGGGTTCGGCTCCGAACCCTCCTTATGGTTGAGGGGCAAATTAACCCATGCCGGTAAAATAATTAAAAACCGTTAACCATAAAATTCGTCATAACGCCATCAAACCTAATCTTTACAATCCTGTTAAATAATCAACAAAATCATAGGTATATTTGCAACACCATGGGAGCGTATAATTTAAAGGTTACTATTGATCAGGATTCGGGCTTTTGCTTTGGGGTGGTGTATGCCATTGATATGGCAGAAGAGATACTGGCCGAAGATGGCTACCTGTACTGCCTGGGCGACATTGTGCATAACGACGAGGAAGTTGAACGACTGAAAGCACAAGGCCTGCGCATTATTGAGCACGCCGAACTGAAAAACCTGCGTAACGAGAAAGTGCTTATCCGGGCCCATGGTGAAGCGCCCGACACCTACCGCACCGCGTTAGAGAATAACATTACCCTGATAGATGCATCGTGCCCGGTAGTGCTAAAACTGCAAAACCGGATTAAAACATCGTACGATTCAAACGAGAAGATCCTGATATTTGGTAAACATGGCCATGCCGAGGTTGTTGGCCTGCAGGGGCAAACCAATAATGAAGCCCTGGTTTTTCAGGATATTGCCGAACTGGACAATATGGAGCTACCGCAAAACATTACACTGTACAGCCAGACCACCAAAAGCATGGAAAAGTTTTACAACGTAAAAGATGAGTTGATAGCCCGCGGGTATAACCTGAAAGCCAATGATACCATTTGCCGCCAGGTATCAAACCGGGATAAGGATTTGCCTAAATTTGCTACCCGTTTTGATAAAATAGTATTTGTATCCGGAAAAAAATCATCAAACGGTAAGGTGCTGTTTGAGGTTTGCCGCAAGCATAACGCTAATACCTATTTCATTTCGTCGACGGCCGAATTGGAGCCATCCATGTTTTCGCCAAATGATACCGTGGGCATTGCCGGCGCAACATCAACCCCCATGTGGCTGATGCAGCAGGTAAAAGAAGCTATTGAAAGTATTTAACAGCACGCTTTTTGCTGTTGTATAACCCGCATGCATAAAAGCCCTTCTAATATCGGTTTACTGGTTGCCCTTGCGGTAATAGGTTGCTGGGTAATATCTATTATTTTATTAATGCAATGGCATTTTAGTTTTACCAATCCGCTGGTTTACCTGTTGATTTTGGTACAAATGCATTTATATACCGGCCTGTTTATCACCGCGCATGACGCCATGCACGGCAGCATATCGCCCAACCGGGGCATCAATAACTTTATTGGTTACCTGTGCACTTTTTTTTATGCGTCATTCTGGTATCCGCAACTGTACACCAAGCATCATTTGCACCACAGCCATGTACACACCACCCACGACCCGGATTACCACAACGGCAGTTTCTGGAGCTGGTATGTAAGGTTTATCCGCAACTATCTTTCTATATGGCAAATTGTAGTAATGGCGGCTTTGTTTAACGTATTAAAAATCTGGATTCCCCAGCAAAACCTGCTGCTGTTTTGGGTAGCGCCATCGTTACTCAGCACCTTGCAGCTGTTTTATTTTGGCACTTACCAACCCCACAAAGGCGAGCATGATAATATCTATTTTGCCCGAAGCCAAAAGAAAAACCACGTACTGGCATTTTTTAGCTGCTACTTTTTTGGTTATCATTATGAGCACCACCATTCGCCGGGAACGCCGTGGTGGATGCTGTGGCGAAGCCAGCGAAAAGAATCAGGAATCAAGAGCCAGGAATCAAGATAACTGTGTCTTGTCCCGGCATAGCAAAACAATTTCCTTCTATCTTAATTCTTGCTTCTTCTTTAAAATACCCGGCAAAGCAACCCTTTCAAATACTCCCCCTCCGGGAAAGAAGCCCTTACGGGATGGTCTTCCGGCTGGTGGAACTGGTATATGAATTGCACCTGTTTACCGGCATCTAAAGCAGCCCATGCTATTACCTGTTTAAAGGTTTCCATATCCATAGCGCCCGAGCAGGAGTAAGTGGCAAGCAAGCCGCCTTCATTCAGTAACAGCATGCCCAGTCGGTTCAGATCTTTGTAAGCGCGTGACGCTCTCGTTAGGGCTGAGCGTGATGGTGCGTATTTAGGTGGATCGAGTACAATAATGTCAAACTTTTCACCATCGTCCCTGAATTTGCGGAGCTGAGTATTTACGTCGGATTTAATGGAGGTATGTTTATCAGCATCCAGTTTGTTAAGCAGGATGTTTTCCTTTAGCGTTTCAATGGCCAGGGCCGAGCTATCTACACTGGTTACAAATGCAGCGCCGTTTTTAAGGCTGTTTAGGGTAAAGCCGCCGGTATAGCAAAAGCAATCCAGTACTTTTTTGTTTTTGGCATAAGTGGCAACTACGTGGCGGTTATCCCGCTGATCGCAATAAAAACCGGATTTTTGACCTTCGGTGATATTGATGCCGTAAACCACATTATTTTCCAGCACCTCTACTATTTCGGGTGGCGGGTTGCCGGCTAATACTTTATTCTCGGTTTCGCCCATGCCCTCATGCGCCCGGGATGCTGCATCGCTTTTATCCGAGATACTTTCGGGGTTCAGCAGTTTTTGCAATTCGTCAATAATTACCGGCATCATACGTTCCATACCCGATGTAAGTACCTGCACCGCCAAATGCCCGGCGTACTTATCAACTATAAGCCCCGGCAGGTAATCCGATTCGCTAAAAACCAGGCGGCAGGTATTGGTGCCGTTTTCCAGTACATTGGCGCGGCTTTTAACTGCCATTGCCAATTTACTGCGAAACCAGTCGTCATTAATTTCAGCTGCCTCGTCCCATTCCAACAAACGTAAAGCAACCCTCGATTGATCGTTATAAAAACCAAAGGCCATAAATTCGCCTTTGGCATTAAGCAGGCGTACCACATCGCCATTGGCGGGCTTACCTTTTACTTTATCAATAGCCCCCGAAAATACCCAGGGATGCCTTTGTACAACAGCTTTCTCTTTGCCTTTACTTAAAACAACGTCAATCATAGGTGCAAAGGTAGCAAAAAGCTGAAAGCTCAAAGCCTAAGGCTAAAAGCTATGATGGCAACTGCACAATGCTTTTTGCTTTAAGCTTAAGACTTAAAGCTATGATAGCTGTTGCACGATGCTTTGAGCTTTTTGCTTTAAGCTGAAAGTTCAAAGGCTAAAAGCTATGATTGCAGCTATAAAATGCTTTCGGCTTTTTGCTTTAAGCTTTAAGCCCCATTAAACCATTCGTCATTTTATTACTCCAACACAATATTTTCCAATTAAAAACATTTGGTATCTTAGTATCCGAAACATAAACATGAGAAAAATTTACCTATTGGTAGCTACAGTGCTATTGGCATGTTGTAGCTATAAAAGCTATGCCCAGGTGCCCCGCATTCCTGAGGCCAGTTCTACGCAAACCATTATCCAGGATTTTGGCCTGGGTAAAGTAACCGTTACTTACTCGCGCCCAAATGTTAAAGACCGCAAAATTTTTGGCGGCATCATTCCCTGGGGCGAAGTTTGGCGCACCGGCGCTAACGCAGCCACTGTAATTACCTTTTCTGAAAAAGTTTTAATTGAAGGCAATAGTGTACCCGCAGGCAGCTACTCGCTATTTAGCATCCCCGAAAAAAATGAGTGGACTATTATATTAAACAAAGTAGTTAAACAATGGGGCGCCTACAGCTATAAACAATCAGAAGATTTTTTACGCTTTACAGTGAAGCCGATGCGCGTAAGCGAAAAACGCGAAACCTTTACTATGGCTTTTGCTAACTCAACCACCAAGTTTTCTGACCTGTACCTGGTTTGGGATCATACTTCGGTTATGATTCATTTACAAACAGATGATGACGCCAAAATAACCGCCAATATTGATGAGCTGATGAAAGGCGACCGGAAGCCTTACTATTTCAACGCCATCCAATATTACTACGAAAACAACAAAGATGTTGATAAAGCTTTAGGATGGGTTTACGAGGCCGAAAAAATTGAGCCCAAGGGACCCTGGTATAAACTATGGGAATCGCGCTTACTATTACGCAAAGGCGATAAAGCAGGCGCTATTGCAGCCGCCGAAGCGGGTATAGCGCTATCTAAAGCCAGTAAAGACGATGAATACGAACGTTTAAATAAAGAAGCGTTGGATCACGCGAAGGATTAAAGAGCCTCACCCAACCCTCTCCAAAGGAGAGGACTTTAAAAACACATATAAAAGGCTTTTTGCTTGATGCAAAGAGCCTTTTTCTAATCCCCTCTCGAGAGCTACAGGGTGTACACATCTTTTAGGAAAACCCCAGAGGGGTTGAATGTCGGTAGAAATAGATCAAAAATGGCTTTACGTGCCGTAGGTACGTCACTGTTGAACTTTTTTGGGCCGAATGAGAATTGATAATAGCGAAATTTAGTGGTTAGTTTCGTACCTACGGCACTAAAAGGGAAGGGCACTCAATTATTCTACCGATATTTCACTCCTAACGGAGTGGCTTTTCAAAATTACTATCTCATATAAAGATGTGTACACACAGTAGCTCTCGAGAGCGCGCGCGACGACATAGCGCGTAAGCAGGGGTGCGTTCTGGGTAGCAGATTTAGGTTGTCTCAGCAACAACCCTTTTTTTCCCAACCAACCTGTTCAACACCAGCCCCAAAATCATGACCAGGAAACAACCTATCGGGTTAAGCCACAGGTAAGCCACCGTTTTAGTTAGGCCTAAATAGATAATGGTAGCTTCGCTGATGATAGCGGCAATAAATACAGCATTGCCGTTTATGCGTTTCATATAAAAGGCTACCACAAATACGCCCAGCACGGTACCATAAATATATGATCCCAGCTGGTTTACCGCCTCGAGCAGGTTGCCCAGCTTGCTGGCATATAAGGCCATAATTACACACACTACCCCCCAAAATACCGTTGCCAGCCGCGAGGCATTCAGATAATTTTGGTCGGATGCATTCTTGTTTACGGTGCGTTTGTAAATATCAACCACCGTTGTAGATGCCAGCGAGTTTAACGCGCTGGCTGTTGAACCCATCGACGCCAGGAATATGATGGCTATCAATAGCCCCACCAACCCGCGCGGCAGGTATTGCTTTACAAAGGTCAGAAACACGTAGTTGGTATCGTTATCATCGGCACCAGCGTTGCTTTTCTTCATCACATCAATGGCTT
Organism: Mucilaginibacter sp. P4_D1; assembly: GCF_056401935.1. Classification (NCBI taxonomy): domain Bacteria; kingdom Pseudomonadati; phylum Bacteroidota; class Sphingobacteriia; order Sphingobacteriales; family Sphingobacteriaceae; genus Mucilaginibacter; species Mucilaginibacter sp. P4_D1. Next base: position 70,848 of record NZ_JBFUIJ010000009.1, on the reverse strand, counting down.
GCTTCCTGATGTCTTTGGCTTGCTTATCGGCATTTTTAAGGGCGGCCTGGGCCTGGCTTACCTGGCTGGCATCTTTACTGTCAAAAGCCTTAATCAGGTCGTTGGTTTTGGCTTTTCGCTGTTCAAAGGCCTGGGTATATTGCTGGTCAAGCTGGTTGTATGCCGCGGCGTAGCTGCCTTTACGCACATTATCCACCTCGTAATTGTTAAAAAACATGGGCGGCCGGTTAAACTGGTAAAAGGCAAATACCAACACGCCAATCAGCAGGATCAAAAACTGCATAGGGATTTTGATCAGCCCGTTCATAATCAACCCCAGGCGGCTTTGCCCAATAGAGCTGCCCGTTAAGTAGCGGCCAACCTGGCTTTGATCTGTACCAAAGTATGATAGTTGTAAAAAGAAGCCCCCTATAAGCCCGCTCCAAACATTATAACGGTTGTCCCAGTCAAACTTCCAGTCAATAACGTTCATGCGGCCAAGCTTGCCCGCCATTTTTAGGGCATGCGTAAAACCAACACCTTTTGGCAGCAGGCCAACCACCAAAATTCCGGCCAAAAACATCCCCGCGAAAATGATGCTCATCTGCAGCAGCTGGGTATATGATACCGCTTTACTGCCGCCGTAAACCGTGTAAAATATCACCAGGCCACCTATAAACAGCGTGGTATAAACGGTATTGATGTTTAATATGGTTGATAATATAATAGACGGCGCGTAAATAGCCACTCCGGTTGATAAGCTCCTTAATACCAGGAACAAGAACGATGTTAGTGCCCTTGTCTTCAAATCAAAACGCTGTTCAAGAAATTCGTATGCGGTATAAACCTTCAGCCGGCTAAACATGGGTACAAACGTAACGCACAGCACAATCATGGCCAATGGCAGCCCAAAGTAGAACTGCACAAAACGCATCCCATCAGCATAAGCCTGGCCCGGTGCCGAGAGAAAGGTAATTGCGCTGGCCTGCGTAGCCATAACCGAAAAACCAACATGATACCAGGGCAACGATCGGTTGCCCATTAAAAACTGGTCGATATTTTTATTGGTGCCGCTTTTCCAGATGCCGTAGGCAACTATACCAAAAAGCGTGAGGGCTAAAACAATCCAGTCGGGTAAGCTCATTCAAAATATTTTGTAATGAGCCAAAATACAAAAACTAAAAAAACCAGCCATGCGGCTACTATGCCGTAAAACTGGTTCCAATTACTTATAAATGATGGTAAATCCGGATCAGATTTTTTCGCCACGGCCCCTAACCAAAACATTCAGGAAGAAAGCGGCAGTTAATAAGCCCAATACACCACCAACAACAATCCAGGTTAAACCTTTATCAATTATTGCACCTACAAATGCACCCGATACAAGCGCTACCAGGTAGTATATATAATCTAAATTTTCTTTTACTTCTTCTTGGTGTTTCATATTTGTTGTTTTGTAACCCCGCAAAAATAGGTGATTAATTGAATTTTAGCAACAGTTTATTTTGGTAGACATTAACATATCAAGGCAAAATCGAAAACAGATATCAATCCTTTAATTATTTGGCCTAGTTCCAGCTAAAAATCTTGATACTTGATACTTATTACTTACTACTAGAGTGGGCGTTGCCTGCGGCCCGGGTCATCCGCTCATACTGCACAGGCCTTATTCACATTGGCCGGTATCCGCTACTCCCCCTAACGCAAATCGCAGAAAGCTTGTTGTTTATCGTATTTAGTTCAAACTGGGCAATTTAGTTTTATCTGCCCCAGCACACAAAGAACATTCGAAAAGCGATCTGTGAAGACACAGATCGCGGAAAAAGAAAAACTTTGTGGCATCAACCCTGCTAATCAAAAAACTCCCCCTTCAGGGGGCTGGGAGGCTTCCTACCAAATCTTCACCCTTTTCTCAGGATCCAACCACATCTTATCTCCCTTTTTAATGTGGAAAGCTTCATAAAACTCCGGCACATCACTAAAGGGACCATTTACCCGCAAAAAGCCGGGAGCATGCACATCTGTTAGTATCTGGTTGGCTAATGCTTCGTCGCGTTCCTGCCCAAGCCAGCCAAGGGCGTAGCCTAAAAAGAAACGCTGCATAGGTGTAAGGCCGTTTATTAATTTACCCTCTTTATATTGTTTGGTCTTTTTAAAAGCGTCAATACCTAATACAATCCCGCCCAAATCGGCAATATTTTCGCCTAAACTGGCTTTGCCGTTTACGTGCAAACTATCAAGCACTATATAACTGCTAAACTGGTCGGCCAACATAGTGGCCCGTTTGGTAAACCTCACCGAGTCGGTTGGTGTCCACCAGGTTTTCAGATTGCCTTTGGCATCAAACTGGCGGCCTTCATCATCAAACCCGTGGGTAATTTCATGACCAATGGTTGATGCAGCTACATAGCCGTAAGCTACGGCATCGTCAACCTCGCTGTCTTTTACGCCGGGAATGGTAAACTGCGCCGCCGGCAGTGTTATTTCGTTGTTCGACGGGCTGTAGCTGGCATTATAGGTTTGCGGTGTCATTCCCCATTCTGTGTGGTCAACCGGTTTGCCCAGCTTGTTAATATTAACCAGGTAAGCCCAATGCCTGGCGCGCATAACGTTGCCCGCGTATGATTCCCTGTCCATCACCAGTGTCGAGAAATCTTTCCATTTGTCAGGATAACCCACTTTGGGGTGAATGGCGTTCAATTTCACCAGCGCCTTTTGCTTGGTTTCGGGTGTCATCCAATCCAGTTTGGCAATATGCTCACGATAAGCCTGCCGGATAGCCTCAACCATATCTGTATAACGCTGCTTGGCCGTAACCGGGAAATATTCCTTTACAAACAAAAAGCCCAGGGCTTCGCCCATTAAACCATTTTCGGTATCCAATACCCGCTTCCAGCGGGGCAGCTGTTCTTTACGGCCCGATATTACCTTGCCGCCAAAACGGAAACTTTCATCGTCGGCCGCCTTATTAAGATACGGCGAGTAGGATGAAATGAGTTTCCAGCGCAGGTAGGCTTTCCAATCCGCCGCCGGAAATGTTTTTAATGCTGTATTCAAAGCCCTGTAATATTCCGGCTGCCCAACAATTACCGAATCTACAGGCTTCAGTTCCATGGTTTTAAAAACCGTGTTCCAGTTAATATCCGGCGTAAGCGCGTTCAACTGTGCCAGTGTCATTTTGTGGTAGTTGGCATAAGGGTCGCGTAGTTTCTCCAGCTTACGGCTGCTATCGGCCAAAAACTTTTCAATCTTAAAAATACTTTCGGCACCGGCTTTAGCCTGTTGCTCATCATAGCCGGTAAGTTTGAGCATAGTTGGCAGGTGGTTAGTTGTATAGTCGGTGCGGATTTTAACCGTGCGGGCGTCTGTTTTAAAATAATAATCGCGGTTTGGCAGGCCTAAACCTGCCTGCCCCAGCTGCAACATCATTTTAGCACTGTTTTTGGCATCCTGCCCAACCCGCGCACCAAATACGTTGCGGGTGCCTGTAGTACTTAATACAGCCGCGGCATTTAAAATTGAAGGCACATCATTGGCCTGGTCTATCAAGGCTAATTGTGCTTTTAATGGGTCGATGCCACGTTTTTCAATATTTACGGTATCTAAACCGGTAAAATAAAAATCGCCTATTTTTTGGGTGGTTGTGCCTTTAGGGGCGTTGGCGGCCAAAGCATCCTCATTAATTTTTTTCAACCTGTCGCGCAATTCTTCTGATACCACGTTGCCAATTCCCCAACTGGAGTAGGCTGCCGGGATAGGGTTGCGCTTAAGCCAGCCGCCATTGGCGTATTTAAAAAAATCGGCACCGGGGCTAACCGACTGATCCAGGTTATCAAAAACAGGATCGTTTGGTTTTGCTATATATGCGCTTAATGCCATTGTAGTTAGCACAGCACCGCCTAAAATAAATTTTTTGTAAGTTTTTGTCATGCAGAAAACGTTTGCATCAAATTTATCAAAAAAACAAACGCCTTATTAAAAGGCGTTTGTAACAGTGTTGTGTAAATATATTTCGCATGCAAATCAAAAGCTCCCCCTTCAGGGGGCTGGGGGGCTTCGTTTTTACCAAATCTTCACCCTCTTATCCGGATCAAGCCACATTTTATCTCCTTTTTTAATTCCAAACGCCTCATAAAACTCGGGCACATCGGTAAAGGGGCCGTTTACGCGCATAAAGCCGGGGGCGTGTTCGTTGGTTAATATCTGGCTTTGCAAGGCTTCCTGCCTGTCTTGCCCCAGCCATCCCAGGGCGTAGCCTAAAAAGTAGCGTTGCAGCGGGGTAAACCCGTTGATGGTTTTACCTTCTTTATACTGGTCGGTTTTTTTGAACGCATCAAGGCCAATTACAATACCACCCAAATCGGCAATATTTTCGCCTTGCGTGGCCTTGCCGTTTACGTGCAGGCCGTAAATAGTATAGCCATTAAACTGGTTAATCAGCATTTGCGCGCGCTGGGTAAACTTAACCGAGTCCTGGGGCAGCCACCAGGCTTTCAGGTTTCCTTTAGCATCAAACTGCCGGCCCTGGTCGTCAAAGCCATGTGTCATTTCGTGGCCGATGGTAGATGCGGCTGCGTACCCGTAAATGATGGCATCGTCAATATTCTCGTCTTTAAAACCCGGTATGGCAAAAATACCTGCGGGCAGTACAATTTCATTATTTGATGGGTTGTAATAGGCGTTGTAGGTTTGCGGCGTCATCCCCCATTCGGTACGGTCAACAGGTTTGCCCAGTTTTGATGCGTTAAACTTGTGCTGCCAGTTGTTGGCACGCATCATGTTTAGCGCAAGCGGGCCGCGGTCAATCTCCAGGGTCGAAAAATCTTTCCATTTATCGGGGTAACCAACCTTTGGCATTACTTTGCTCAGCTTGTAGTATGCTTTCTCTTTGGTTTGCGGGCTCATCCAGTCAAGCTTTTCAATATGCTCCTTAAAGGTTTCGCGCATGGCCTCAACCAGTTTTACATAGCGTTCTTTTGTTTTTTCGGGAAAGTACTCTTTTACAAATATCTGCCCAAGCACTTCGCCCATTACACCATTTTCCAGGTCAAGCACCCTTTTCCAGCGTGGCAATTGTTCCTTGCTGCCATAAAGCACCATCTCATAAAAACGAAACAGTTCCTGGTCAAATGGCTTACTCAGGTACGATCCGAAAGAGGTAACCAGGTTTTTACGCAGGTAATTTTTCCAATCGGCAATGCTGTAATCATGCAAAGCCTTATTTAGGGCGCGGTAATATTCGGGCTGGCCAACAATCACGGTATCCACATCCTTATAGTCCATTTTTTTGAACGTGGCTTTCCAGTCGATATCCGGTGCCAGTTTGCTTAAACCGGCCAGCGTCATTTTGTTATAGTTATGGTAAGGGTCGCGCAAATCTTCCAGCTTACGGCTGCTATCGGCAAGGGCCGTTTCAAGGGCATAAGTTTGTTTGGCGGCGGCAGCGGCAGCATCAATAGGCAAGCCACTTAGCCTGAATATTGTTGGCAAATGCGTTAACTTATAATCGGTACGGATGGCAACACTATGCGCGTCGGTATTAAAGTAATAATCGCGGTTGGGCAAACCGATACCCGACTGGCCCAACTGCAACATTATTTTATCGCTGTTTTTACTATCCTGCCCGGCATAGGTACCTAATGGTGTAGTTACGCCTATACCATCCAGGTGGGCAAATTCCTCAATAAGGCCTTTTACATCTTTAATATCCTCAATCTTTTTCAGTTCATCATTAAGCGGCGTAATGCCCCGCTTTTCAATATCAACGGTATCCATACCGCTGTAATAAAAATCGCCTATTTTTTGGGTATTGCTGCCTTTGGGCGCATTGGCTTTTAGTGCGTCTTCATTAATTTTTCTCATCCGGTCGCGCAGTTCCTCCTGTACCACGTTGCCTATCCCCCAGGCCGCGTAGGCTCCGGGAATGGGGTTCTTTTTTAACCAGGTACCATTGGCGTATTTAAAAAAGTCGTCGCCGGGTTTCACACTGGTATCCATGTTTTTAATCACGGGGTCGTTGTCGGCATAAATTTTTGTCTTGTCTTTACAAGCCGGAAGCAGCGCAATTGCGATGAGCCCGCTCAACAACAGGGCAGGTGTAGTGTTTTTGATCATCTGTTTGTTTGGGTGTATGTAAAAAAATACAACGATTGTATTGAATAATAGAATTTAGGACAGCGATTTTATTAAAACTGGCAGCTTTTAATAGATGCCCTGAAAAAAACCGGCCAATGAAACATCAAAATAATAACAAACTTTTCGGAGGGTATCCAGCCTGATATCAATTTTTCCAGACTCCAACCGGGCAATATTAATATTGGTTTCGGTAAAAAACTTCTCCTGGGTAACCTGGTTTTGCCGCCTCAGGTTCTTGATCTGTAGTGCAATTTTCTTTTTAAAAGCCTCGTCAGAAGTGCTAAGGTATTCAAAATCAGTAAGTAGCATAAAAAATAAGATTAATTTTAAAATTTATCTTTAGTAGGGGCTCAAAAAATAATTTAGCGTTTGATTATTAAAGTTCGTAAAAAATATCGGATTAAATAATTGAGACGTAACTATTATTTATTGCCAATAATTATCAAAATAATAAATACTGGCAATAAATTTGTTTAAAACAATTCGCCCTGCATACGATCTGTGAAAAAAAATTAAATCACCTACCTGTGAAAAACTTTTTTTGAATTCTCAGACGCCCAAGTTGAGATTTTTTGTTCTTTGTTTTGGGTTTAATCAATAGTTTAAATTAATTAGGGGAAAGGGAGCTTCAAAAAAGGCTCTCTTTTTTTTATATTCAATATTTTACTATGCATGCATAGTAAATTGTTATATTTAGCTTTTTATTATACTATGCTATTTGAATTTACAGAAGAGCAACTGATGATTAAGCAGGCTGCCCGAGATTTTGCCCAAACAGAATTAAAACCCGGCGTTATTGAGCGTGATGAACATCAGCAATTCCCGGCTGAGCAAATTAAAAAGCTGGGCGAGCTTGGTTTTTTAGGGATGATGGTTGCCCCGCAATATGGTGGCGGCGGCATGGGTGCTATATCTTATGTACTGGCGATGGAAGAGATCTCGAAAATTGATGCTTCTACGGCAGTGATCCTTTCGGTAAACAACTCGTTGGTTTGCAATGGACTCGAAAAATTTGGCAACGAATTTCAAAAGGAAAAATATTTAATTCCTTTGGCTAAGGGCGAAAGCATAGGCGCGTTTTGCCTGTCGGAACCGGAAGCGGGCTCAGACGCGACATCGCAACACACCACCGCTATAGATATGGGCGACCACTATTTGCTTAATGGCACCAAAAACTGGATTACAAACGGCAGTTCCGCCTCAACTTACCTGGTAATGGCGCAAACCAATGCCGCCAAACGGCACGACGGCATTAACGCGCTTATTGTTGAAAAAGGCATGAAAGGTTTTACCGTTGGCCCAAAAGAAAATAAAATGGGCGTGCGCGGTTCAGACACTCATTCTATTATGTTCGATGATGTTAAAGTACCTAAAGAAAACCGCATTGGCGATGAGGGCTTCGGATTTAAGTTTGCCATGAAATTATTGGAAGGCGGGCGCATAGGTATAGCCGCGCAGGCACTGGGGATAGCATCCGGCGCTTATGAACTTGCCTTACAATACTCCAAACAACGCAAGGCCTTTGGTAAAACCCTGGCCGATTTGCAGGCTACGCAATTTAAACTTGCCGATATGGCTACCGAAATTGAAGCAGCGCGCCTGCTTTGCCTGAGGGCTGCCTGGTTAAAAGACCATAACCATCCATATGCGCAGGCCAGTTCGATGGCCAAACTTTTTGCATCAGACGTAGCCATGCGTACCACCGTTGAGGCTGTTCAAATTCATGGCGGCTATGGCTTTGTAAAAGAGTACCATGTGGAGCGCATGATGCGCGATGCCAAAATAACCCAGATTTACGAAGGCACATCAGAAATTCAGCGGATTGTAATTTCACGCGAGATATTGAAATAATTGCCTAAATTTCATACTTTTGATAGTCTATTAATTTGGTAGACATTTTTATTGCAGTATGAAATTAAAACCCATCATAGCAACTTTATCATGCGCCCTGTTTATACAGGCAGCATCGGCACAAACCAAACTTAAAACGGGTGTATGGCGCGGAGCGCTAAGTACCAAATCGGGAAACGAGATTCCGTTTAACTTTGATGTTAAGGATACCGCCGGTAAACAGCAATTGGCTATTATTAACGGCGCCGAAAGGTTTAAGGTTACCGATGTTGCTACCGTGGGCGATTCTGTTTTTATACACATGCCGCTCTTTAACTCGGAATTTAAACTAAAGCTGGATGGCGATAAGTTAACGGGCAACTGGATAAAGCACCTGGCAAGCCAGGATGTTTTAACCCCATTTGCAGCTACGCCCAATACTACCTGGCGTTTTTTGAAAGCACCCGAAAAACCGGCTTATAACGTAGGCGGCCGATGGTCGGCCATTATTGGCGAAGGCGAAGGTGCCGATACCACGGTGGGCGAGTTTAAACAGGTTGGCGCCAAACTAACCGGCACGTTTTTAACCACCACCGGCGATTACCGCTACCTGGAAGGTATTGTGGCCGGCGATAAGCTGTTCCTGTCTTGCTTTGATGGTGGGCATGCCTACACCTTTACAGCAACCATTAAGGATGATAAAACGCTTACCGGCGGTAAGTTTTACGCAGGCTACTCGGGCGTGCAAAGCTGGGCCGCTGTAAAAGACGCCAATGCAAAATTGCCTGACGCCTACTCGTTAACCGCGCTTAAACCCGGTTTTAAAAAAATAGATTTTTCGTTTAAAGACATTGAAGGCAAAACAGTTTCCCTGCAGGATAGCCGGTACAAAAACAAAGTGGTTATTGTACAAATATTAGGTTCATGGTGCCCCAATTGTATGGACGAGACTGCTTACATGGTTAATTACTACAAAAAATACCAGCGCAAGGGGGTTGAGGTGGTAGGTTTGGCGTATGAACGCAACAGCGATTTTGCCAAATCGCAAAAGGCTTTACAGCAGGTAAAAACCCGCTTTAACGTACCTTATGAGTTATTAATAACCGGCTATACCAGCGATAAAGCCGAAACATCCAAAAGCCTGCCCATGCTATCAAAAGTAGTTGGCTTCCCTACAACCATCATCATTGATAAAAGCGGTGATGTTCGCAAAATACACACAGGCTTCAGCGGGCCGGGTACAGGCGAGTATTACAAAGAGTTTATCAATGAATTTGAGAAACTGACTGATGATTTGCTGGCCGAGGCCCCGCAGGCCGCTAAAGGGGGAGCTTTTTGATTCGCAGCTTCGCCACATATAGTTGATATTCTGTATATATAGAATGCCCGGCTAAAAAGCCGGGCATTTCTGTTACTTGAGTTTTTCAAGTCTTTGCGCCTTTTCTTCTTACTGCCTTCGCGTGAAATAAGTCATCCTTTTTTACGCCCCTTTTTTATTTGAGTTTTTTAAAAGCGATTGCTGCTTGATACCCATTAAATATTCAACTTATTCAATACCTTAATCTTAAGCCACGAAAAATCATTCTTAAATAAAAAAGAGGCTGCCCTTTTAAAGCAGCCTCTGGGGTGTTATTATAAGATCAGTCAGTTTTTAATTAATTCAGGTTTAATGCCGATGCAACGTCGTTGTAATTTTTAAAGTTAAGGCCCGGGTGGGTAACCTGTAAAGTGGTTACGCTACCGCCAGGGATTACTACAACTTTAAAATCGTAGCCCGGTGAGTTAAAATTGGCTATAATGTTTACAAAACCCAAGCCCACATCTGATTGGTATATGGCATTGGTAATTCTGATGAAAGGCAGGGAGTAGAAACTTGTTGTTCCTGTTACCCTTAAATATACCAATACCAGGCCGCTGTTAACAATTGATTGTGTAATTGCCGGTACATTAAGCTTAGTTGCCGCAGCCGAGCTCACACTCTGGTTGGTTATTATATAGCTTTTTATGCTAACAGATCCATCGGCTCCTGCCGGGCCTTGCGGTCCTGCCGGGCCTTGTGCTCCCGTAGCTCCTGTAGCGCCAGTTGCTCCTGTAGCACCGGTTGCTCCCGTAGCACCAGCAGCCCCTGTAGCTCCTGTTGGACCAGCCGGGCCTCTCGGGCCAACCGCACCTGTGGCGCCTGTTGCACCAGTAGCACCTGTTGCGCCAGTAGCTCCTGCCGGGCCTTGCGGACCTATTGGGCCCGTTGCACCGGTAGCCCCCGTTGCGCCGGTTGCACCTGTTGGGCCTGCCGGACCAATAGGGCCTGTTGCTCCCGTTGCACCTGTTGCTCCTGTAGCGCCGGTGGCACCTGTTGGGCCGGGTATGCCCGTTGTTGCTCCTTGTGGGCCTTGTGCCCCTGTTGCGCCTGTATCTCCTTTTGGCCCCTGTGCCCCATCGGCACCTGTTGCCCCGGTTGGGCCGGGTGTTTTATCCTTTTTGCATGAGTTTACACTGATCATGCAAAGCAATAAAACGGGTAATAAAAGTCGTAGTCTTCCCATAAAATATATTTTTAGTAGTATATAGTAGCTTTAGTACGGATATGTGGATAATTAGTTTCAAAAAACAGCGAAACAAAGCACTCTTTTTATTATTAATTAATTTTTTAGCAAAAAAGGTTATCAACAGGCTTATTAAACAAATGTATAAAAGACAGTGCAACAAAATCCTTAATGGTTTCGTTATACTTAAAAAACATTTAACCTATGAACAAACTAAGCAACAATTTACACGCACGGGTCCATAATTGGATGGATGCGATCGGCTTTAGGCTCAACGCTTCGCAAACAAATGGTAAAAATAATGTTACAATCAATCATTATTTTTTTGAAACTTTCAACTTTTTTGAAAAAGCCACCAGAAATCACCCTGAAAGTGCCAAATTTCTTTGCTTTGATGCCTATGGCGAAAAAATAAATGTAAAATCGCTGCTCGATATACAGGTTGCATTTTTTGAAAACATAAGTCAGCTTAAATAATACCTGCTTTATTGCCGCTATTTGTTCGATAGTAAAAGATATTTCAACGGCATCAACGCATGCCAAAATCATAAAAAAAGCCTGCTTAAATAAATTTTTAAGCAGGCTTTTTTATTTGGCCATTTTTATTGGAGAAATAAATTAGTTATCCACATTTGTTCTTGGCCAGCAATTAAGGTATCCTTTACCGGTATTTTCTTTCGGCATTTCTTCGCCATTAATGCCGCGTATAACGCCACCACCGGGCAGGTTAACTATTGGCCTTGTTGGGTTTAAGGCTTCTTTTATGCGCAGCTTTAAATCAGCATAATGCGCTGCTGTTAATGCGTCGCCTCCCTTTGGTAAGCCGGCGTCAATTTTCTTTAGCTCGGCACGCACCATAGGCCTTATATCTGATAATGCCATATTAATTGGCGTCAATCCAAATGAAGCCAATACCTGCGGTGGAAAGCCGGGGAAGCCCCTGAAATCATCAGTTAATAAACTCCTTAGGTTTTCCACATAACCGCGCTGTAAGTTACGTTTAAACGCATCTGGCTTGCCGGCTGCAAAAATAGCCGGGCGTAGGTCATTCAGCAATTCGGCTACGGTATAAGCGGCTGTGCCATTTTTAGCTTCGTTATCATACATACGGGCCAGCCTTGATTGGCTAAGCACGTTGCCAAGCACCGCTACCTGCACTCCTTTAATGCGGTTGTACATTACGCCATTATCAAACTTGCCCAGCTCGGCTTTATCAATAAGCCAGTAAGGTGTGGTAAATATTTGTTTATTTAAAAATTCAACGGCATCATGTTGCAGGCCTTTACCAACAAAATCATATACCGGGCCTTTTTGATCGTACGTTTTAAAGTTTTCGTTCATGCCGCCAATGTTGGTGGTTACATGGCCCATATAACGGTAATACTGGCCTAAAACCTCGTTATAAAGTTCGCTTACATCACCATAGTCTTCATTTTTTTGATAGGTCCATTTTTCAAGGTTTGGCAAAATGCGTTTCAGGTTGGCAATACCATAGGTACTTGCCTTCATCGCGTTATCGCCTAAATCTTCATTTTGCAGGCGCGGATCAATTGATGTTCCCTGGCGGCCAAAATAGTACAGGGGATTGCCTGCTTTTTTGTTTGTCCAGTCGGCCAGTATGTCCTTCTCCTCATCGGCAGTTTTATTGCCGGGGAACCAGCTATAACCCCATTTTACAGCCCAAAGGTCGTACTCGCCAATTTGCGGATAAAGGTGCGTTACGTTATCGCCAGGTTGGGCGATATAGTTAAAACGGGCATAATCCATAATTGATGGCGCGGTACCGTGCTTATCCGTAAACGATTTTGAACGCAACGAATCGACAGCATAAGCATAGCTTGAACCAAAATTGTGGGGCAAACCAAGCGTGTGGCCAATTTCATGCGATGATACAAAACGAATCAGCTCGCCCATTTGCTCGTCGGTAAACTGGGCTCTGCGTGCGGCAGGGTTAACAGCTGCAGTTTGTATCAGGTACCAATCGCGCAGCAGGTTCATTACATTATGGTACCAGCCAACATGGCTTTCTAATATTTCGCCGCTTCGTGGGTCGGATACGTGCGGGCCGTAAGCATTTTCAACGTCAGACGCAAAGTAGCGGATAACACTGTAGCGCGCATCTTCGGTACTAAATTCAGGATCCTGCTTTTTTGTAGGTGCTTCTTTACCAATAATGGCGTTTTTAAAGCCTGCGGCTTCAAACGCTTTATTCCAGTCGTTTATACCGGCAATTAAGTATGGCACCCATTTTTTTGGTGTGGCAGGGTCAATGTAGTAAACAATTTGCTTTTTAGGTTCAACCAGTTGCCCTTTGGCATAAGCTGCAGGATCTTTGGGTTCCAGTTTCCAGCGGTGAATATAGGCTGTAACCTCCGATTTTTGTTTATCAGTACCATAGTCGGTTTGGCGCTGGCCAAAAAAACCAACCCTTGCATCGCTGATGCGTGGTTTCATTGGTGTTTTTGGCAGTAATACCATTGATGTATTTAACTCGAACGTTACCGCGCCGTTTGAATTATCCGTCGGCGACTCGCCTGAACGGTAAGTTTTTAACGTGCGTGCTTCCAGGTTAATCGGGAAACTTTTGATAGTATCTATATAAGACCGTGCGCCATCAACGCCCGAAATTTTATAGGCTTTTTTCACATCGTCAGATAAGCCTATCGCTGCAATATCTCCATTGTAAAAATCTGTTACATCAACTAAAACCCCGGTTGTATCTTTATTAAAAGCCTTGATATCAAAAGAGGCCAAAACCGCATCAAGGTTTGAGTTTTTAACCGATTGATACATATCAGATGTACTATCGGCCCTTACGCTATAGCTGGGTACACGAATAAAAACCTGCTTATCATGGCGCTCCCATTTCCAAACCTGTTCGTTAAGCTGTTCGCCGCCGTATTGCTGACCAAATGTTCTTAAACCGGCCGGAGTTTTTACATAGCGGGTTACAACAAGCATTTCGCGGCTTAGTAACGAATCCGGAATTTCATAGTAATACTTGCCATCAACCTTATAGGTATTAAACAATCCGCTATCAGCTTTTATCTTGCCTGTAATCAGGTCGCTGAATTTCTTGATACCCTCTTTTTTAGGGGCACCAACGGTAGCGGTAGCAGTTGTACCACCGGGGCCAGCTGTTGTTTTAAGGGTTAGAGTTTGATTTGCCGTTTGTTTTTTTGTGGCGCAGGAGGCAGCCAAAACGGATAAAATTAACGCAGTGCCGCGCATAAACTGGCCTGCCACAGGGTTTTTCTTCATTAATTAGTCTACTTAAACCGTAAACTTATGCAAAGTTTGCGGTTTTTTTATAAAATCAGGCCCTAATAAATAAAAATGGGGCAATCAAATCCTCCGCTTTAAGGTAAGCACTACCTTATCCAGCTTTTTATCATGAAAAACATCAAGCAAAAGGCTCCTGTCGTTCCTCGATCGGAATAATGCGTCAATTTCTTCAAGGCTCATTTTAGAAACCGGCTTAAAGTTAATGGCTACTATCTCATCATCCCGCTCCAGTCCTATTTCGTCACCGGCCGATCCGGGCTCCACGCGGTTAATAATTATCCTATCCAGATTGGCTCCGGCAGCATAGTATTCAATGCCGCTCATATCGTGCTCAAAAGGTTCTTTAAAATTCATATTAGGTTTCAAATACATCGAATTACCCGTATAATCGAATATCACCGAAAACCGCTTAAGCACACCAATCCCCAGGTTACCATCCCTGGGTATCGAAAGCCGGGTTTGGTTATTGCCATCATCGGGAAAGGATGAAATGATCCCTTTTATTTTAAACTTACCTATTTCAAGCGATTCCAGGCGGGCAATAAACCCGTTAATGGGCCCGTTTAACCCAATGCCGAGATTGGCCGACGCAATAAACTTTTGCGGCAGCCCATAAATAGGTATAATTTTTTCGAGCGATATGGGGTGCCCGGCTCCCAAGTCAATAATCAGCTTGCTTTTTACCACACGGCCTCCCTGCAGTATCACATTGCTTACTACATAGGGCTTTCGGTCTTCAATGGTTATGGGTATCTGCGTACCTTTCCTGAAAACCTTTAGGTCTTTGGGGCGGCTAACAGTTACCGTGCTATCCTGAAAATCTATTTTAACAGCCAGGTTATTAAAAAACTCGTAGCCTATAAGCCCGTGTATAGGCATGCCTGCATAACCCGACAAGCTAAAAAGATCTTTTTTTAATATAGCTGCTGCCACATCATAACTTACCAGCCCCGGAATATCTATATTTAAGGCCGAGGTTACATAAGCTTCGGCATCTGCCCCTTCGCCAAGCCCGGGTATTTTTAACGTCCGTTTATTGGGGATGCTTATAGAATCGGCTAACTTAGGGTCGGTGATGATCATGAGGCCAACGCCGGTATCTAAAATAAAATTAAATGGGCCCCTGTTATTGATGCTTAATTTAATAACCATAAGGTTACGCACCAGCTTAAAAGGTATAGTTACTTTTTTTTTACGGGCGTCTAAATCAAAGTACTGCGCATGGGCTGTTGTGAAACAGAATGCCAGCAGGCACAAGAGCCACAACGACCGGAAATGCTTTAGTTTATGAAATAGCTTAAGTAACAATTTGGTATAATTGGTAATATTAAATTTACGACATTAATTGGTTAAATAAATAAATATTTATGCGGGGCACAACATTTACATTTCTGATAACAATTTGCGGTTTATTATTGGGGAGTTGCAGTATTCAAAGCCATTCCATTAATAAACGGAATATTAAAAAGCAGTTTGAACAATCGCAGGTTTCCAATGATCATTTTACCGGTTTTGCTTTATACGATATGGATCAAAAAAAGATGGTATTTGAGCTAAATTCTGATAAATATTTTACCCCGGCATCAAACACCAAACTATTTACTTTTTATACCTGCCTTAAAATGCTGGGCGATTCGATACCGGCATTAAAGTACGAAGTGCACAATGATTCACTGGTGTTTTGGGGCACCGGCGACCCTTCCTTTTTACACAGCGACCTGAAGGGGGTTAATGGTTTTAATTTTTTAAAGAACAGTGGTAAAAACCTGTATTGGTCGGCCACCGGTTACACCGGTAAAATTTTTGGCCCTGGATGGGGATGGGATGATTATAATGACGATTACCAGCAGGAACTAAGCGCTTTCCCGATAGAAGATAACGAAGTATTTTTATATGGCGATGCCGATGGCAACCTGCAGGTAAAACCGCAATATTTTAAAAGGTTTTTAACCCGCGACCGCGATTTTAAATCTGCCGGATTTAGGGTACAGCGCGATTTGTTAACCAATCGGTTTGCCTATCCGCAAACAGACATTCCTAAAAAATTCAACCAACTGGTACCCTGGAAAACAAGCGACATGCTTACAAAGCAGTTGTTGGAAGATACCTTAAAAAAGCCTGTTTACCTAACGTACCTGCCCATCAGCAACTCGGCTAAAATTATTTATAACACCAACGCCGATTCCGTTTACCGACGGATGCTGCAGCCCAGCGATAATTTTATAGCCGAACAATTGCTGCTGGTTTGCTCGTCGGTAAAGTTTAATATGCTGAACACCGATTCGGTGATCAATTATTCGAAGAAAATTTTTTTAAATGATTTACCCGATGAGCCGCAATGGGTAGACGGATCGGGTCTTTCGCGCTACAACCTGTTTACCCCGCGCAGCATCGTAAAATTACTATGCAAAATTGCCGGCGAAGTTAAAAATGATACCCTGCTGCATAGCCTGATGCCCGCCGGAGGACTAACCGGTACTATTAAAAATGCTTATAAAACAGACAACGGGAATGCCTTTGTTTGGGCCAAAACCGGGTCGTTATCCAATAATCATAACCAAAGCGGCTACCTGGTAACCCGCAAAGGCAAGCACCTGGCTTTCGCTTTCATGAACAACAATTTTACCCGGCCAAGTAAAGATATCAGGGGCGAAATGGTGAGGGTGATGACATGGATACATGAAACCTATTAAATAAAACAGATGTCTATTCCTTTCTAAAATGGCGCTCAGGGCTTTGTATTGACGGCGAGACAGTAATGTTTTTAAATTCCCGCCTTGTTTTTGTCTCGACTTTGTTTCTGCTTTTATTTGATAGCAATTCACAATGTGCTGATTATTAATCGCATAATACTTTTTAATATTTCACCTGTTGGGCAACACAATAAAAAAGTCTTAATTCTTGATTCTTGTCTCTTGATTCTATTTTACCTTTGCCCCTATGGAAATCATCACCTGGCATAATTTTGAGCAAGTAGAGTTGCGGGCAGGTACTATATTAGAAGCTATCGATTTCCCCGAGGCACGTAAACCAGCTTTTAAAGTAAGGGTTGATTTTGGCGAATTTGGCATCAAATGGTCAAGCGCACAAATTACCAAACACTATACAAAAGAAAACCTTGTAGGCAGGCAAATATTGGGCGTAATTAATTTCCCTAAAAAACAGATAGGCAAATTCATGTCGGAGTTCCTGGTAACCGGCCTTGCCGACGAAAATGGCGATATAGTACTGGCAGCTGTTGATAAACCTGTGCCCAACGGCAGTAAACTAATTTAAATGAGGTATATAAATTTCGAAGACGAGCCCTCCATATCCCCCGACGATTTTTTTATGGGCGAAGCCTTAAAAGAGGCCCGGTATGCCCTGGAGGAAGATGAAATCCCTATTGGCGCTATAGTAACCTATGGGGGCAAGATCATAGGCCGCGGCCATAACCTTACCGAACGCCTTAACGATGTAAGTGCCCATGCAGAAATGCAGGCACTTACAGCGGCGGCAAATTCAATGGGTGGTAAATACCTGCAGGGCTGTACCCTATACGTAACTATGGAACCATGTGTAATGTGTGCCGGGGCATCCTACTGGTTCCAGGTAGCACGGATAGTGTTTGGCGCTTATGATGTAAAGCTGGGCTTTGGCAGGCTTAACCAAAAAATAACCCACCCCAAAACCGTAATCACCGGTGGCATCCGCGAAAATGAATGCTCAGAACTGGTGAAGAATTTTTTCAGGAGCAAGAGGGGAAAGCTCTGAACCGGAATTTATCGAATTAAAGAATTATTTGAATTGCACCCTTCTAATTCTGTCAATTCGTAAATTCGATGAATTCCGGTTCAGACATTATACACAACCTTGACAATATTTTTAGAACAAAAAGTAAAATCTACTCTTATATTTGTTACATAACAATCATTAAACTTTAAAATTGTAATTATGGCATTTACACTACCGGCGTTATCCTACGCTACCGATGCATTGGAACCGCACATTGATAAACTGACCATGGAAATTCACCATGGCAAACATCACCAGGCTTATGTTACTAATTTAAATAAAGCCCTTGAAGGCAAGCCGGAAGCTGATAGCAGCATTGAGGATATCATCAAAAATATTTCAAAATTCGCGCCTGCTGTACGTAATAATGGTGGCGGTCACTACAACCACTCCCTGTTCTGGACTTTACTTTCACCAAATGGTGGCGGCGAACCTACGGGCGCTTTGGCTGCTGCAATTACCAGCACTTTTGGTTCAATTGCCGATTTAAAAACTAAAGTTAACGAAGCCGGTGCAACCCGCTTTGGATCGGGCTGGGCATGGTTAATTGTTACTGCTGATAAAAAACTGGCTGTAACATCAACCCCTAACCAGGATAACCCATTGATGGACATTGCCGAAGTAAAAGGCACTCCAATTTTAGGTATCGATGTTTGGGAACATGCCTACTACCTTAAATATCAAAACCGCCGTCCTGATTATTTAGCAGGCATCTGGAGCGTGATTAACTGGGCACACGTTGCCGAACTTTATGCAAAAGCGATAGCTTAATTTAAGCTGCCCATTAAAATATAAACGGCCCCGTACAATGTAACGGGGCCGTTTTTGTACCGTATGACCACTGATATACTGAAGCTAAAAGTTGAACAAATAAAATGGGAAGCCCCAGATACGGCTACCTTTTACCTGTCCAATACATCCGGCCAGCCTGTGCCATACAAAGCCGGGCAATTCCTCACATTGATATTTAATCACCGCAACGAGGAAATCCGCAGGTCATACTCTTTGAGTTCGTCGCCAAACGAGGCTTTGCTTACCATCACCATAAAACGTATCAGCAATGGCGAAATTTCGCGCTTTATGCTTACCAAAATAAAAGCCGGCGATGTGCTCAATGCCCTGGTACCGGCAGGCAGGTTTACGGTAAGCAGCTATGTACAAGATAAATACATACTGTTTTTTGCAGGCGGCAGCGGTATAACCCCCATATTCTCGCAGCTAAAATATATCCTGAACCACCCAGGCAAAAGCAGGCTTACGCTTATTTACAGCAACCAGGATGCCGGCTCCATACTATTCAGAAGCGAACTCGACCAGCTTGCCACCCTTCACCCCGGCAGATTTAAGGTCATCCACCTCCTGAGCAGTGAAGCCAACCGCCTGAATGCCGACAGGGTTGAAAGCCTAACCCGGCAATTGGTACCTTCAGACATAGAAAAGACCGAATTTTACCTCTGCGGGCCATTTCCATACATGCGGGTGATTCGCTTTGCGCTGGTATATATGGGGATTGACCCTAACCAGATCCGCAGGGAAAACTTTGTTTTAGAGACCGTTGCTGTATCTGCTACGGCCACCAATTTTGCCCCCCGCAATATCAGGATCAAATTCAACGGCGAAGTTCACGACCTGCCCGTGAGCGAAAACCAATCCATATTGCAGGCTGCCCTGCAAAACAACCTGCCACTACCCTACAGCTGCCGCAGTGGGGTATGCTCTACCTGTACGGCCAGGTGTATTACCGGAAAAGTAGAGATGGTAAAAAACGATGTCCTCACCGATGCCGACCAGGACGCTGGCCTCATCCTCACCTGCACCGGCCACCCGGTTACTGATAATGTGGAAATTACTTTTGAGTGATTTTGTAGGCATAAAATGGTAGGATAAGGAGCAAGAATAAGTAACAGATAAAGCTTCGTCTCATATCTCACGTCTCAAATCCAACTCCTATTGTAGCGTTTGCAAAAAAACATCCGTAATGCTTTTATATATAATTACTAACCATTACTATGAAGCAAATTTTTACACAAAGGGCAGGCATGATCGGGATGATATGTTTGCTTGCGGTTTCTTTAACATCGTGCCTTAAAGACCACGATGACCACCAATACATAGCACCCAAAATAGCTTTGGTTTCGGCAATCAATGCATCGCCCGATGCGCAGCCGGTTGATTTTTTCCTCGACCAGAACCGGGCCAATAACTTTTACATCCCAAGCGGCGAAAGTTTGGATTACATCAACGCCTATACCGGCAAACGCACCATCACATTTTACGTAGGCAATAGCAGCCAAAAAATCATCAGCGATACGGCTACTTTTGCCGCCAATAAGCTTTACTCGGTATTTTTGGCTAACGTGGTAAGCACGCCTGCCATACTGGTTATCCCCGACTCGGTAGGCGTACCGGATGAAGGCAAAGCCGGCATCCGCTTTGTTAACCTGAGCCCCGATAACCAGGCGCTCGACCTGGTTGTTAAAGGCGGCGCTACCCTGGCATCGGCAAAAACCTACAAACAATACACCCCGTTTGTAACCGTTACCAGCGGCAGCACCTATACCTTCGAAATTCATAAGGCCGGTACAGCTACCGTATTGTATACCCTTACCGATGTGCGCATCAAAAATAAAACGCTCAACACCATCTGGGTGCAGGGCCTCTCGGCAGCTACCGATACAAAAAAGCTGACCGCCCATGCGCAGGAGAATGTATATTATTATTAGTTGATTAGGTGAGTGGTTGATTGGGTTGACTGGGTTAACAGGCGTTAAAGAATAAGCCTCGCTTTTCAACTTAATCAACCACTCAACCTAATCAACCACTCACCAAACACTGCCTTTCAACTTAATCAACCACTCACCCAATCAACCATTCACCAAACAAGGGCGTTGCTCCATTGATAGAAATGGGGCCGGGCTGTACACTCCGCTTGCAGGCTTTGCGCTCATGGGCCTGTATCCGCTGCCATCCCTAACGCAAACTCCGGGTAAGCTATAGCTAAAGAAAAATAAAAATCGTTTTAGCATAACGTTTTATTTGTCAGCGGGGTATTGTGAGGCCATCGATACATTTGCTAATCCGTTTTAGCATGGCGTTTACCTGTCAGCGGGGTACCCGATTAACCATCGGGGCACCAGCGAGTGGCCGTTCAGCGGAACCATCCAAACAGCGGAACTCTATGGACAGCCGGACCATCTCCAAGCCGGATTTACCTCCTCTAAATAAATTGAACGTTTAGCGATACTTTTTGAACGTTTGACCCTCAGTTCACTGCATAGTTACCGCCTACCTTTGACTTATCAAATAAAAGAAGCAATGACAACATTTACATTAAAGAGCAAGGAGTTGGGCGGGCAATTAAACACAGAACAATACGCAGATAGTATGGGTTTTACCGGGCAGAACCGTTCGCCGCAGCTTTATTGGAAGAACGCTCCGAAAGAAACAGCGGCTTTTGCCCTGACCATGTACGACCCGGACGCACCAACAGGCAGTGGTTTCTGGCATTGGGTAGTTTTTAATATCCCGGCCGGGGTAACCGAATTGCAGGCGAATGCAGGCGACATCAGCAAAAACTTGTTACCCGAAGGCACCATACAAAGCAACACCGATATGGGTTTTCCCGGTTATGCTGGCGCGGCACCACCTGAAGGCCCGGCGCACCGTTACCTGATCACCGTTTATGCGCTGGGGCAAAAACTGCAATTAGATCAAAATGCTACGCCAGCCTATGTGGGATTCAACCTGCATTACGCAACGCTTGCCAAAGCTACGTTGCTGGTTTATGGGCAAAAGCATTAAATTAGCCTGAAATGAAACAAGCAGAACCGATTAGTATTTTTAGTTACCGGGCCGAAGGGGCCAGTATCAGGAACCGGATCACGCTGCAGCAAAATCTTTTTAGTTTCCTGCTGGAAGGCGAAAAGACTGTTCATTATGCAGGCAAAGTGGTGAGCATTATACCGGGGCAGTTTTTGCTGCTTGCCGCCGGTAATTGCCTCATGAGCGAAAAAATAGCGGCGCCGGGTGGCAATTACCGAAGTATGCTGATCTCTTTTGATAACCGCGTACTGGCCGATTTTTTTATCCGGCACCAGGACCTGCTTCTGGCGACCGCCAATCAACTACAGGAGGAGCCTATCCTCCGCTTCGAACAAGATGCCTTCGTCCAAAACTTTGTCAGTTCTTTGGGGCATATGCTTGCTGGAAATCAAGCCATCTCGCCAAATATGCAGCAATTAAAATTGTATGAGCTATTGCTTTACCTGGGCGAAAGTTACCCCGGAACTTTACAAAAACTGCGCGGCATGAGCCAGCAGGCAGCCGACGATATCGTTATCAGGCAAGCGGTAAATGCCAATATTGATCAGTCGGTGAGCGTAGAAGAACTGGCCTTTTTGTGCAATGCAAGCTTATCAACCTTTAAGCGGCGCTTCGCCAGGCTTTACGGCACTTCGCCCAGCAAATGGCTGCTGGAAAAAAGAATGGAGAAAGCCGCACAGCTACTTAAGCAAAATGGTCACAAAGCCAGTGATATTTATTATGAACTGGGTTACCAGAACTTATCCAGCTTTATACAATCTTTTAAACAGGTACATGGTATAACGCCCAAACAGTATCAATTAAATAATTAGAAAAAATGACCAAACAATATTTTACGGCCCTGGCTACTTACAACAGTTGGGCGAATGATAAAGCTATTGGCTGGCTAAGCCAAATTAGCGATGAGCAATGGGAACAACCATTGACCAGCAGTTTTAGTAGTGTTAGGCAAACGGCAGTACATATTGCCAGTGCGGAAAAGATTTGGATAGATTTCTGGACAAAAGCACCAGCGGCCATCTACCTTTCCGCTCATTTTGACGGCTCTAAAAATGACCTGATCGATATCTGGAAAACGGCTTCAGTCGGGATGCAAAATTTTATAAAAAACTGCCCGGAAGAAAATTATGCAGATCCCGTAATCTTTGTCTATCCCAGGGGAGGATCAGGGCAATTGCCTTACTGGCAAACATTTGCGCATAGCATCAACCATTCAACCTACCATCGCGGGCAATTGGTAACACTATTAAGGCAGGCAGGTTTCACCAAAATCTCATCGCTCGACCAGGCAACCTATTACCTTACCCATCTAAATAGTTAAGTGTAATTGATTATGATAGCGCAATTGTTTATTAATAGCAGGTAGCGACTTGGCCGTTTTGGGAAGCATACCGAAAGTTGGTGTTAGGGGCTTTCTTTTTCTTTTAGAGCTTTTTTTCAGTTCGTTTTAACAATACAAAACCCTAAGCCAGATCATGCTAAATGCCCCCTGCCGGTCTAACTTTCCGCGTTCCATCTACTTGTCCTATGTCTTCAGGCTGCCGGATAGTTTTATGCGGCCGGGTATTTAAAGGAATCCCTCGTTTAAAGTAACCGCCACGCAATACTGCACCACAACAAACGTTACTGTTTTATTACCTGAACTGTTGCAAAAATGATCCGAAAGCTGCTTTTTGTTTTATTGCCGATATTGGTGCTGGTATCCGGCTGCCATAAACATAGTTTTAATAAGCCCAGGTTAGATAGTTTGTTGGTTACCCTGAATGCGCATGAGCAAAACATGGGTAGCATCGCGATAGCAGGTAACGGAACAATTGTTTACCAAAACGCTTTTGGCTACAGCCGGGTAAATGGCACTATTAAAACGCCGGCAAATATCCACACCAAGTACAGGGTAGGGTCTATCACCAAGATGTTCACTGCTGTTATGATCTTTCAGCTTATTGAAGAGGGTAAGCTAACGCTGACTACTACATTGGCTAAGTACTACCCGCAATTACCCAATGCAAGCAAGATTACTATTGCCCAAATGCTGAGCCACCACAGCGGGCTTCATAATTTCACCGCTGATTCGGGTTATGTTAAATATATGGGCAAGCCGAAATCCGAAACGGAAATGACAGCCATTTTTGCAAAACAGAAAGCCGATTTTGAGCCCGGTATTAAAGCCGCGTATAACAATACAAATTTTGTACTGCTGGGTTACATCATCGAAAAAATTACCGGTAAAAGCTATCCCGAAGAATTAAAGGAGCGGATTACAACCAAAATAGGATTGGAAGATACTTACTACGGCACTAAAACCGATCCCCTAAATAATGAAGCTTATTCCTATAACTACATCTCCGGATGGAGCCAGGTGCCCGAAACAGATATGAGTATTCCGGGCGGCGCAGGGGCCATTATAGCTTCACCTACCGACCTGGTTCACTTTATCGACGCGCTTTTTGCAGGTAAACTCATCAGTAACGCAAATTTAGAGCACATGAAACTGATGAAGGATAATTTTGGTATGGCGATGTTTATTTTTCCCTTTGATGATAAAACAGGTTATGGGCACGACGGCGGTATCGACGGATTTTTGAGTCAGCTTATTTATTTCCCGGCCGATAAGCTGTCGGTAGCTTATGTTGCCAATGGGCTACGGTATCCTACTGATGAGATTGTGATGGATGCTTTGAGCGTTTATTATAACAAGCCCTTTGCAATGCCCGAATTTAAGAGCGTTGAGCTTAAAAGTGCCGATCTTGATAAATACCTCGGCAATTACACCAGCGCCAAAATGCCCTTAAAAATAGCTATTACTAAAAACAAAACAACGTTGATAGGGCAAGCCACCGGCCAAAGCGCCTATCCGCTTGAGGCCAGGGGTAACGATAAATTTGTACTGGATTTGGCAGGGGTTTCACTTAGGTTTGATACCGTTAAGCATACTTTTTATTACTTTCAAAATGGTGAAACCTATTTGTTTACCAGGGTTAAATAGGTGGAAACAATCCATGGTTAAACTGTAAAATTTTCCTATTGTTGTTTCTCCGTTCCCGCAGGGTCTCCCTTGTTATTGAAGTTACCAATGTATGGGCGAACCGCCTGGTTGGCGACGAACAAGAACCTGCCGACACCGAATGGCTGCCTGGCCACCGCGAAGGCCATTTTTTAAAAGAATTTCCAGATTGGTTCCTAAACAAGCAAGCCCGGCCATCAAAAGGACGTTTCTGCTTTACAACCTGGAATTATTTTGATAAAAACTCGCCGTTAATACCGTCAGGGTTACTTGGCCCGGTAACTATTACCAGCGAATAATTTTAATTTTGTTATAAAAAATATACATATGATCCTGAGTGTTAAAAATATTGGTGTGTGTGGTTTATTGTTATTGGCATCGCTAAAAATATCTGCCCAAATCGCTGTATCGGGTTTGCGGTGCGAATATCGGGATACACCCCTGGGCATAAATACACCAAACCCGCAGCTTAGTTGGCTTTTGTTATCTAATGCACAAAATGTTAACCAAACTGCTTACCGCATATTAGTTGCTGATGATCCGTTGCTGTTACAGAAAAACGATGGAAACATTTGGGACACAAAGAAGACAATGTCTGATCAGTCTATCCAGGTTATTTTTACAGGCAAAAAACTAACAGATGCAAAGGTTTATTACTGGAAACTAATGGTTTGGGATAACCACGGTAAACCTTCGGCCTGGAGCAAGCCTTCACAATGGCAGATGGGCTTATTAACAGCCGACGACTGGAAAGGTGCAAAATGGGTAGCTTATGAAAACATTCCCGATTCATTGCGCCTGGTACCTGCTATTGCGAATACCGGTGACAACAGGTGGAATAAAGGCAAAGACATTTTACCCATACTACGCAAGGAAATTAATATAAAAAGGAAAATTAAAAAGGCGACCATATTCATCACCGGACTTGGTCAGTTTGAATTAAGCATCAATGGAAAAAAGGTTGGCGACCACTTTTTAGATCCGGGATGGACACAATATGATAAACATGCTTTATACGTTTCGTTCGACATTACTAAAAACCTGGTAAAGGGCGATAATGCATTTGGGGTAATGCTGGGGAATGGTTTTTACTACATCCCGGGCGAACGCTATCATAAACTGAAAGGCGCCTACGGCTATCCCAAAATGATATGCCGTGCGTTAATTGAATACAAAGACGGTACAACCCAGAATATGGTGAGCGACGAAAGCTGGAAAGCAGCCCCCGGCCCGGTTACATTTTCAAGCATTTACGGTGGCGAAGATTACAACGCGACCTTATACAATGAAGGTTGGGATAAAGCCGGCTTTAACGATACACAGTTCAGGAAGGCAGTTGTTGTATCCGGCCCGCCGATACTTGAAGCGCAGGCGGAAGAACCGTTAAAGATATCCGATCAGTTTACCGTTAAAAAAATCACGCACCCCAAGCCAGGTGTTTGGGTGTATGATATGGGGCAAAACGCATCGGCCATTCCGCAAATAATGGTAAAAGGTAAGCGCGGGGCTGTTGTTAAAATTACCCCTGCCGAGCTTTTGGACGACAAAGGCCTTGTTATGCAGGCCCCTGTTGGAAGCCCTGTTTACTTTAATTATACGCTTAGCGGTCAGGGTACCGAGGTATGGCATCCGCAGTTTATGTATTATGGTTTCCGCTACGTTCAGGTTGAGGGCGCGGTGCCTGCAGACCAAGCCGAAAGTTCGGCGCTGCCCGCCATTGTAGAAATTAAAAGCCTGCATACCCGCAACAGCGCTGCTACAATCGGATCATTCAGTTGCTCCAATGAATTGTTCAATAAAATATTTAAGCTGATTGACTGGGCTATAAAAAGCAACACAGCCAGTGTATTTACCGACTGCCCTCACCGCGAAAAGCTGGGGTGGCTGGAAGAAGCACACCTGGTTGGCAGTTCGATACACTATAACTATGATATTGCCACCCTTTGCCGTAAAGTGATAAAGGATATGATAAACGCGCAAACAAAAGACGGTTTAATACCCGACATAGCGCCAGAGTTTGTACAGTTTGACGGTGGTTTTCGCGATTCGCCTGAATGGGGAAGCAACGGTATTATTTTGCCGTATTACGTTTACCAATGGTACGGTGATAAACAAATATTGAACGAGAGTTATGATATGATGACACATTATGTGGCCTATCTTGAAAAAAAATCAAAGGGCCATATCCTGTACTTCGGCCTCGGCGATTGGTATGATATAGGTCCGGGGGATCTGGGGCCGTCGCAATTGACGCCTGCAGGAATAACCAGCACCGCCATTTACTATTATGATTTAACCCTGCTATCAAAAATTGCCCGGATACTAAATAAGCCCGAAGACGAACAAAAATATACCGCATTGGGCGTCGAGGTAAGAGCTTCATACAACAAAACGTTTTTTAATACACAAACAAGTCAATACGGTACAGGCAGCCAGGCAGCCAATGCCATGTCGGTATATATGGGACTGGTCAATCCCCAAGATAAAAATAAGGTAGTTGCCAACCTTGTGCAGGATATCCGTAATCATAACAATGGTATCACTGCGGGCGACATTGGTTACCGCTATTTATTGAGGGTATTGGATGATGCAGGCCGTTCTGATGTAATATTTGATATGAATAACCGCTCAGACGTGCCGGGTTATGGTTACCAGATTGCACAGGGAGCAACATCGCTTACCGAATCGTGGCAGGGTAACCGTATATCCAGCAATAACCATTTTATGCTGGGCCACTTAATGGAATGGTTTTATAGCGGCCTTGGAGGCATCAGGGCAGATACAGGATCAATAGGCTTCCGCCATATTATCATTCGTCCCGAAACGGTAGGTGATGTAAGCGAGGTGAAAGTAAACTATCAATCTCCGTATGGTAATATTAGCAACGAATGGAAAAAAACACCTGCTGTTTTTTATATGAACACAACCATCCCGGTTAATGCCAGCGCAATAATTTATTTGCCGGCTAAAAAAAACAGCTTAATTAGGGAAGGCGGTAAAAGCATCATCATTAATAAAAATATAAAACTTTTAGGATTTAAAAACGGCAAAGCACTCATTAAAGCGGGATCTGGTAAGTACTCCTTTACCGTGGCTGGCAAATAGCAATGTGTGAGCAGCCTTTCTCCGGGAACTTATTGTAAAAGAAGAAGGTAGTGAGTTATAGCGGCAGATGTATCAGGGCAAACGCATCTAAATGGTCGAGCCTTAAAAACAAGTTAATTATTTTACAATCAAATAGTTAACTTGTTTTTAAGGCTCGACTAACTAAAATCGGTGGCAATTAATAAAAAAGCTACAGATGAGGGTAAGTTGGCATAAGTTTTAACAAATTGCCGCCAGAATGGAGGTTGTTGAAGACAATTCCAACAAAGGCAAACAGCCCCCGCTGGCGCAAGCCCTCTTGCTGGTGTGGCAACATACTTAGTATATTCCATAAGTTCAATCGGCGCACAGAGATTCTTCTTAAGCGCCAATTTCAAGCTTATATCCTTTGCCGCGGATAACAACAATGTTGATATTAGGATCAGGTTCCAGTTTTTTTCTGAGTTTTGATATAAACATATCCAGGCTGCGCCCCACAATAACACCTTCGTCTTCCCATATCTCTTTTTGTAGCCGGCTTCGCGCTATAGTCTGGTTAGGCGACGATGCAAAAATGAGCAGCAGGCGCGTTTCAGTTCCGGTCAGGTCTGTCGTATTTCCGTTTATTGTGAGCTTACGATTTTTTGCATCGAACAACACCGCGCCTAAAGTTAACATGTCTGTGCACTGATCGTCAGGCAAGGTCTTTTTCGGCTTAACCGACCTAAAAAAAACAAAACCAACAAATGCTAAAAATGGCAGGCTACCCAAAAGATATCCATTTTTTGCGGTAGCTATACCCGTTGGTTTAAATTTAACATCGATGATGTAACATGCCCTGGGTTGCTTTCTTCCTCTACAGGCTATAATATCATCTTTCTCATTTTTTGATATAGCGTATCCATAAGCTATACTGGAGTTGCCACAGTTCAGAACATTCACTACATAATCACGTGCGAGCGGGTCTTTGGCCAACAAACGCCCGGTAGTATTCACCAGCGAATCTGGTTGAAAAGTAAGCTCATTCTCAAACGTGATCTGGTACTCATTTTCTGCGATCTTTTTTACCGGCAGCACCCTTGATGTACTGTCGCCCGACTGTAATAGTAGTTCATGGCCAAGCCTGCGGAGCAAAACTTCCCGCCTGGCTATATCGAAGCTGTCATCGTTCTTGATACCGAAAGCCACGCAGATTACAGCGATAAAAGGAAGTATCGTCAATCCGAACAGGTACTTGCGTTTCCCGGACATGAGAATTCTGCTATCTAACATAGTGTCAAGATTTTATTTTACAAAGTTTACATTTTTATTTACAATCCAAATTCCCCGCACCGAAATATATCAAAGTAATTTTGCTGCATCAATTCTGATAGGATCATAAAACAGATTATGAAACATATGTTTTACTTAAAATTTAAAAAAATGAAAAAGCTATTTGTATTTGTTCCGGCTATTTTCCTGGTATTATTTCTACTAAATTCTTTTGTGCTAAAAGAAAAGGATGCAAAAAAGAAACCAATAAAAGAAGGCAAATCATCGGCGATTGTCAACATCATTTTTAAATCTGTTGATGGCGGACAAACATGGCAGGACATTAGCCAAGGGCTGCCTGAAAATTTACAGAGAGAAGGTGTGTGGCGAGATGGTTTATTTGCAAATGACCGTGGACTATATTTACGTGCCGGAAATGGGGTTTATCACAGTGAACCAAATTCCACAACTCCTTTCTGGACAAAAGAAATTTTCCCTGGTAACCAACGTAACATTGCCCCTGGCAAGAATGGGATACTTGCATATGATTTCAGGGGGCAATTTTTACAAAAAATAAACGGAACGAATAATTGGTTGCCCACGTACACGGATTTTCAAGAGCAAGCCGTACGTATAGACAGAACGATAGATTGGATGTACAAGAATTATAAAGAGAGAGAAGTACGCACCGTTTTTGAAACTGCCGGAGGCACAGTTTTCATTGGCTCCAACAACTGCCTTTTTAGATCTACTAACAGTGGAAAAACCTGGAAACAAGTGCATGTTGGAGATGGTAGAATGAAATTGGCAGAGTGGAACGGTGTACTCCTGAGTACCAGCAAAGATGGAATATTAAGATCGACCGATGATGGTCAAAACTGGGATAGTGTGATTAGTGAAGGGGGTGCTGGCATCACTGTGGAACGTATAAACGGAGGATTTGCTGCTATAGTATACAACACAATAACCCAAACAAACAGCGCACACATTTCACTGGATAGTGGAAAAACCTGGAATGCTATAGGCGAAGAACTTCAACCATCCTGGAGTAGTTTATTAATGAAAAAAATAGGCTTACTTAAATCTTCATCGGATATTTTATCAATTAAACAAATGGGTGAATATTTAATATGTGGCCGCTCAGATGGTATATTCCGGTCATCTGACATGGGCAAAACATGGAAAAAAATGTTACTTCCTGCTATAGAAAATTATGGTTTCAATTTATCTGTTTCGGGCAACGTGATTTATGCCGTACCAAATAAAGGATGTTAAAAAAAACCAAACTCAGAAATAATGTGTATCGCTGATTTTAAATCATTGGATAATTATTATTAATCAATATCATTTCTGTAGTATGAACAACAAGCTAACAATCGCCTACCTGATTTTTATTGCTCCTTTGCTCCTGGTGCTTGTTTTTTGCACTTCCTGCGGAGGACAAGTCAAAACAGACTTACCAAAAGACACTATGAAGTCTGAATCCAACAGCGTGGTCACTTCCACCGGACCTAACCATATCACCCGCAATATTATACAAGATAAAAAGGGTAACATTTGGATTGCTTCATTTGATGGTGTTTTTAAATACGACGGAAAATCTTTTACCAATATTACCGGTAAAGTAAGTTCGGCACGCTTCTTTTCTGTTTTAGCAGATAACAAAGGCAATTTGTGGTTTGGGTCTATTGGTTCAGGTGTTTATTATTACGATGGCAGATCCTTTAAAAACTTCACAACCAGGGATGGGCTTCTTAATAATGAGGTTACTTGTATTTATGAAGATAAAGCCGGCAATATCTGGTTCGGTGCAGGTGGAGGAGCAAGCCGTTACGACGGAAAATCCTTCCGGAACTATATTATAAACGGAGATGCCATGAATGAAGACCGGACAGGAAAAACTTTTCAGAACCGGCCTCCATATGAAGTCACTTCAATTATTGAAGACAAAACAGGCAGGTTTTGGTTTGCTACCAGGGGCAACACCTTCGTGTATGATGGAAAAACATTTACCGTTTTCGCCCATGACAGTAAACCTTTTAAGAATGTTCGTTCGGTAATTGAAGATAAAAAAGGTAACATCTGGTTGGGCGGAGCTGATGGCCTTTGGCGCTATAACGGCAGTACATTTACCAATTTTACCCAAAAGTTTGTTGGTTATATAATGGAAGACAAAAAAGACAATATCTGGACGAGCTCAGAAAGAAGTAACAGCCAGGCCTGGGCACTTCCTGGGTACGACGGAAAGTCCTTGGCTGATGAAGCCTGGGCGCTTTCCCGTTATGATGAAAAGACCTTAGCTAATAAAAAGCCAATGGTAGCCGAAATAACATACAAACCAATGACCTTCGGGGTTTTAGAAGATGACAAAGGAAATATTTGGTTTGGCGCTATGGATGGGGTGTATCGGTATGATGGCAGTGCTGTTACCGCCTTTAAAGAGAAACAGAATAACGAATTAAAGTATGCTGATACACACCCACCATTAAACAGGTAAGCTAATAGTGAATGATGTACCTCTATCTAATTCGCTATCCACTTGAATGGTGCCGTACAAGGCTTCAACCTGTGTTTTAACCATATACAAACCTAAGCCTCTTCCTTCTACTGTTTGGTCAAAACGCTGGTAAAGGCCAAAAAGCATTTCCTTATTTCTTTTCAGATCAATGCCTTTTCCATTGTCGGTGATAACGAGTGTTATATGTTTACCATCGTCAATTGACGAGCTGATGCTGATTACCGGGTTAACTTCTTCCTTCCTGTATTTGATACTATTCAAAATCAGGTTGTACAAAACGCTATATAGGTAACTTCTAACAGAAACCATATGCTCAGCTTTCCCAAAATCGCATTTCAACGAAACATTTTCCTTTTCAACCATGTGATTGATACTGAATTTAATATCGTCAACAATCTGCTGAAAATGTACTGTTTCTTTTTTGTCGCCTATTCGCTGCTTCGATTGGAATATATTATTGAGGTCGTTAATAATAAGATCGATTTTCTTTACGGAAAGATCCAGCCCATTTAAAACTGTTGGTTTTGATTCGTCATCAACATCATCATTAATCAGCATTTCGCTTAAACCTAAAACATTGCTAACCGGCGCGCGCAGGTTGTGTGATATGATGTAGGCAAATTGTTCAAGGTCATTATTCCTGCGTATCAAGTCGGCCAAAATTTTTTCCTTTTCCTGTTTTGCCAGCTGATTTTCTGTAATATCCCAGTTACTGCCAATCATTTTTACTACTGCACCGGTTTTTTTATCCATTACATTTAATGCCTTAGAGCGTATAAACCGTACCGAGCGATCAGAGGCCCTGAAAATCCTAAACTCGGTATCCAATGGGCGTGTTCCGGCTATAGCCTCATCGCTCATTTTTAATAAATTTGTTAAATCGTCGGGGTGTACAGCATCCATCCAGTTCATTAAATGGGGCATACCTATTTTCGGATCGAGGCCATAAAGTTTATACATGGCGTTATCCCATTTTAATTCGCCGGTAATAATGTCCCATTCCCATATGCAAACATTGGCTGCCTCGGTAGCAATACGTAGCCTGTTGTTCAATTGCTGTACGTTATCTTCGGCTTTTTTCTTTTCGCTTATATCCCTTAAATTAACTACGATAGCATTTACACTTTTGTTATGCATCAGGTTAGTGGCAATTCCTTCAAGCCAAAGGTAATGCCCGTCGCTGTGCTTTGCCCGTACCCTAATTGGAATCGGCTTGCCAGGGTTGTCAATTACTATTTGCTGAAATCTCTTAATATCAACCACATCTTCAGGATGCGCCAGTTCCAGGTAGCTACGGCCAATCCGCTCTTCGTCGGTAAAACCCATCGTGCGCCATGTTGCAGGGCTTCGGTAAATGGTTAGCAGGTTTTTATCCAGCAACAAAATCACGTCATTATTATTTTCAACCAGTTCACGAAAGCGTTCTTCGCTTGAAATTAAGTTTTCCTCGGCCTGCCTTCGTTGCGTAATATCTGTTATCATCGCCATAGAGCCGGCGTACCTGCCATCTTTGAAAATAGGCGTAGTAGATATAATCACCCAAACCTTTGTGCCGTCTTTTTTTAAAAAAACAAAGTCGTGCTGCTCTGTAATTCCATTTTTACGCTTTTCGATATTACGTTCTGAAATTTTACGGCCTTCATCATCCATAAAGTCAAACAGCTCCATGCCAATCATTTCCTCGCGTTGGTACCCAAGCATGTTGGCCATGGCATCATTTGCAAAAGTGGTTTTATTATCTTCATCTATTACCCAAATACCCTCTTGCGATAACTCAACAATCTGCTTATATTTTTCCTCGGATTCCCTGATCTTTTGTTCGGCTAAAATTTTTTCTGTTTTATCCCTGATGATGATAATCGATCGAAATTCGTGGTTGTCTGTGGTAAAGTGCTTATTACTGATCTCAGCGATAAGCTTACTGCCATCTTTTCGCACAATGGTAAGATCGCCCCTGATGGCGCCGGTTGGGTCCTGTTCAACTTTCAAGTGCTCAAAATTGGGGTCTCCGGTGTTAAAAAGCGTTGAACGGCTTGATGCGCACAATTCGGCTTCGGTCATACCGAATATCTCACAGGCCGCCGGATTAGCGGCTAAAACCTTCCCATTAGGAATAGTTAAGATTATTCCATCAAGACTATGTTCATAGCACATTTGATAAACAAGCTCGCCATGATACTCAGGATTGTTTTTGTGATCGCCCATTCCCCCTTTATTTAATATTTAACCAAAGTAATTATTTCATTGTCTAAATGACACAATTAATTACGTATTTGAATACCAAATATATTTTGCGAGGGTAATATTTCATAAGCAATCTGCATTCAAGACACAGCAGGGGGTGTTTTGGAACAGCGTGATGGATGAACATGTGACTTTTCAGGTTGAAAATAACAAGTTATCTGCCCGCATTTAAAGCACACACGACTGTGCGAAGAGGTATCAACCAATCTGCATTCCAATTCCCGGCCCTTGTTGGTGCCCCCGCTCTTGGCGGTGTTGTCCGGCTGCAAGCTAAGGAGTTACTTGCGACTTTTGTAAACTAATCATAGGGCTATCGCTCTTATCCCGACACAAGACCTGCGCTAAATATGGGTAAAAACAGCCGGGCTCCCGTTATTAGCGGGATAAATAATATATTTGAGGTCTAAACCCATCATAATTTATATATGCGTAATTTTTATCCGGTTAAAGCAAATTTAACCCTCGCTTTCATCTCTGCTTTTTCAATTTTAATCATATCCTGCTCAAAATCGCCAAAGCCCGTGGTAGAACCCCAAATACCGGTTACTATAACCGCGTTTGCGCCGGCAAAAGCTTTGCTCAATGCAGTTGTAACTATTACCGGAACAAACTTTAATACTGTTGCGGCTAATAACACAGTTACATTTAATGGCG
The DNA here is from genome assembly GCF_056401935.1 of Mucilaginibacter sp. P4_D1. Taxonomy (NCBI): domain Bacteria; kingdom Pseudomonadati; phylum Bacteroidota; class Sphingobacteriia; order Sphingobacteriales; family Sphingobacteriaceae; genus Mucilaginibacter; species Mucilaginibacter sp. P4_D1. The sequence continues at coordinate 36,725 of NZ_JBFUIJ010000009.1, read as the reverse complement.
TTACGGCCAAAATTAATTCGGTAACCGCAACCCAAATAGTAGTAACGGTACCGGCAACGGCGGCTACCGGCAAAATTGAATTACTTAGCAACGGAAAAAAAGCGGCCTCGGCAACAAACTTTACGGTAACCTCGGGGGTAATGAGCGATTATGCATCGTTTGGCGCTCTTGACATCGACCAGATAAAGTTTGATGGTACGGGCCGCATGTTTGGTGGCGACGGCAAGAAAATTTATGAAATACAGCCAAATGCCCAACCAGTATATTATACGCCTACGGACGGTTTTACAGGCTTTGCCACGGATGCGCAGGGTACTTTGTACATCCCGATTCAGACTACAGTAGTGAAAGTAACACCCGAAAAAACTGTATCTGTTTTAGCAGGCAGCAACCCCAGCGCCGGAATAGCGGATGGCACAGGTGCCGATGCAAAATTTGGTACCAGTTCGCTGGACTTAGCTAAAGATGCAGCGGGAAACTTGTATTTCCTGGGTGTTGGTAGTATCCGTAAAATTACATCTACCGGAGTTGTTACCACCCTTGCCGGTACCAAAACCGGTGAGCGGGGATATGTTGATGGTATAGGCAGCGCAGCCAAATTTGGTTATCTGACCCGCGAAACTGCCGACCCATCAGGTAATTTATATGTAGTTGATTCCGATCATTACCGGATCCGTAAAATTACGTCTGAGGGTGTGGTTAGCACGGTTATTGGTAACGGCATATTCGGCCTTACCGACGGAGAGGGTACAAATGCGCAAATGTTCGGCCCGCAGTCGTTGGTATCAGATGCGGACGGGAATATATTTTTTAGTGATGCCGATTTCGAAAACCACCTTTACAGGATAAGGATGCTCAATAAATTGGGGCAGGTTATTACTCTCATTTCGGGCAATACCACCAGCGGCATTGTTAACGGAGCACTCGGCACAGCTACTACCAACCGCCCTTTAGGCCTTGCCTTTGATGCCGCCGGAAATCTGTATATAGTTAACTCCGGAGTACATAAAATAAGCAAGGTTACTTTTAATTGAAGCAGGTGTTTTATAGTACCACCCCAAATTTGTATTACATATGGTTTGGGTGGTACTATATAACACAGATGCTGTTGGGCCAACCTGTGGCGTGGTGATAACACCGATGACTGGCTAAAAAAACAAAAAAAATGTAATTTTATATATAATCGGTCAATCACAATTCATTTTCAAATGATCAATTAGGCGTTTAATAACAGGTAAATTATGGGGATAATCAGAAATCTTTTTAAATGGCATAAGGTAAAAGACAAATATGGAACCCAGGTTAACATTGGCTATGCCATGAATGGGAGCCTGAAAACGCTGGCAGATGTCGGCCATTGCTTTAAAGCGTTCGGTTTAACGCAGTACTTACCTGCAATTATCCCTCACGTAAGGCCAAGGATAGATTTAAGTTTGTCGCCCGTTAACGAAAATGAGTTAACAGCCGGGCAGTCGAAAGTTGGCGGACAGCCCGATTTGCCCGAATCTGTTATGTGGCCCATAACCGAAGAGGGAAAGCCAATGTCGTTTATCGCCCAATTAAATTGCCGCGATTTTGTGGGCCTTGATGAGTCGGGGTTGTTGCCGGCGGAGGGCGTTATTGCTTTTTTTTATTGTGCCGATCAGGCCGTGTGGGGATTTGACCCAAAGGATGAGCAACGATTTAAGGTTATTTACTTTAACCCAACAACCGACCTGAAACGCCGACAATTCCCAGCCGACCTACCCGAAGAATCGCAGTTTAACCCTAACATTATCACGGCTGAAAAAAGTTTGAGTATTCCCCGCTGGAGAGAGAAAGTGATTCACAATACGATCAGCGATGATGATTTTGACAACTACGCCGAAGTTGCAAGTGGCGTTGATAACCAAATATTTGGATACGCCAACAATGTGCAAAACCCAATGGAATTGGAATGCCAGCTGGTAACCAACGGCCTATATTGCGGCAACTCCACAGGATATGAAGACCCAAAAAGAGCAGAACTTGAAAATGGCATAAACGATTGGATATTATTATTGCAAATAGGATCGGAAGACGACAAAACCGGTATGATGTGGGGTGACGCAGGCCGCCTTTATTACTGGATAAAAAAGCAGGACCTTAAGGAAAAAAGATTCGACAAAGCCTGGTTTATTTTGCAATGTCATTAATACCGGTGCCATGTTGGAATTGTCTCAGATATAACTCCAACAAATTGTGTGGAGGAAGACCAACAAGGGCGAAGGAACAAATTATAAATTGCCATCATGAAATTCATTACAACCGGTACATTAGCAAATATCATTCATAACATATATGAATTTGACGATTTGGCGGTTTTGTTTGTTGATCAAAAGCTCAATTGGGGACCTCTGTCCAAAACCGATATTTATTTTTTTGAAGACGGCGAAGAAGTTCCGTCCAAAATGGACGACATTCCATATTTCCTCGAAGTGGAACTGGTAAAAGAGGTGATTGATGTATGGAATACACGAACATCTGGTAAGCGGCAGGGTTCAAAGGATATTATCGATGCGGTAATATTTTACGCAGAAAGAGACGCTTATATGCCTGCATCAGGCAATGAGGATCATTAGGCCAGTGTACCCAGTCGAAAGCGGCATCAATGATCCAATTACCAAAAGCATTTAGCCGAATCAGAATTTGAGAATGACAGCTGATATTCCTTAAACGGAGGCAACATTTTTCATTCTGCCAATTCCCAAATTCTGAAAATTCTGATGCTGACAGCCCCTACTTCGCCGCCTGCAACGTGGCTACCATTTTATCAATAGTATCTTTATTTATTTTGCCAACTACCTGCTTTTGGGCTTTCAGGGCGTAGGGCAAGGCTTTTTTGTTATCGCCTACGGCCATATACCCGCGGGCCATACCGGTGTTGGTTAAAAACTCGTCGGGGTGCTTTTGGTAGTCCAGCTTAAATACTTCAAGTGCTTCCTGGCCTTTGTTTTCGGCAATAAGACTTTTGCCGTAAAAATAAAGGTCGTTAACGTCGGCAAAAGGCAGGGCAGTTTTCATGGTGGCAGTTGCTTCGGCGCTGCGACCCAAATCGCTCAATATTGCTGCTTTGGTTTTCCAGGTCTGGAATACCTGGTTGCCGCCAAAGTTTACACTGGTTGCGGTATCGGCCCATAGCAGGCCCTCTTCCAGGTTGGCTTTATTTTGAGCGCAAAAGGCGGCGGCCTGTTCCCAGCTTTCCCAGTTAAAGCCTTTGTTGGTACGCAGTTCTTTCCTGAATACGGCAAGCTGTGTGGCAGGCAGGTCAACATCAACTTTAAACGGAATTATCAATTTTTCCCATTGTAGCTGAATTACGGCGCTGGTTGGGGTTTGGTCGGCAAACTCATATTTAAGCCACTCCACGCTGGCGGTCGCAGGTACTGGCTTTACTTTTACGCGTAACACATCCTCGGCCTGGTTATAAAAAAAACTGCCCCACGAGGTAGCGTTTTTTGAAAATATCAGCGTACTCTCATCGGCGCCGTAGGCAATAAAAAAGCCATACTTCCCGGCAGCTAAAGGCTGGCCCTCTACCTTTACATCGGTTGAAAATTCGATGGTGGTGTTCTCGTTGGCCCCGGCCCGCCATGGGGCTGCTTTTGATGTGCCAAAACCCAGGTCGGCATAGCCGTTGTAAACAAGCTCACCCCAAATATGTCCGTCGCGCTTATTCACATGCGGGCGGCTGTAGTTAATGGTTACATCGGTAATGCCTATCATTTCGGTAACGGATGCTTTTTTATTGCCGCCGCTTGGGGTTGATGTGAGCAGCTGGGCGTGGGTAACGCCGGTAAAAGTAAACTGGATAACAACCGCCATAAGGGCGGCAATCAGTAATTTTTTCATTGTATAAGCTTTAAAGGTGCGGTTGAAAAATTGAATAATTAAAGCTTGGTTTTATTAACAACAAGGGCAAATGATTTCAACCCTTGCCCCGTTATTTTTAATGCTTGCCCTTAATATCTCAACTGCCGCAATATGAGCACGCAAGTAATTGGTTGAATAATGGGGCCTTTTGGTTGAAAATCATCTGCCCAAAACAAAAAGCTTTGTACATTTAAAAATGAATTTCATTAAAAACATGCCCACGCTTACACGCCTGCAATGGGTGATATGGATAGCGGTGTTTTTTATCATCTTTTTTTCGATACTGCCGGTTGATGGGTTTAACCATGCCAGCGTTTTTACGGTGATTAGTGTGGCGTTTTACCTGCTGGTTATTTATGGCAATATTAAATTTTTGTACCCCCGCTTTTATGAAAAAGGCCACCGTGTACAGTATGTAATTTATGTGGTGCTGTTACTGGTTATTGGTGGTGTGGCGCGTGGCTTTTTAATCATGTACTCGTACAACACGTTTTTTGCCAGCCACCCGGAGAAGATGACTTTTAGCATGATGCTCAATTTTGTGGTGGCCGGTTTCATGACCTATCTGCTCAGCTTTATTTTCAGAATAGCGCTGGCCTACTTCGAAATTAAACAACAATCAGAAAAAATACTGGTGCAAAAAAGCCAGGCCGAGCTAAACCTGCTTAAATCGCAGGTGCAGCCTCATTTCCTGTTCAATACCCTCAATAATATTTATTACGAGGCTTATGTCGATTCGCCCCGCACCGCCAAACTGGTAGAGCAGCTATCTAACATTATGCGCTATTTTGTGGATGAAAGCCCTAAAGACGAAGTATCCATCAATACCGAGATCCAGTTTTTGGAGAATTACATCGCGCTTGAAAAAATCAGGATCAGGCACGAAATAAGCATCAGCTTTATACAGGATTGCAGCCCGCACCTGCAAATACCACCTATGCTGCTCATGACCTTTGTTGAAAATATTTTTAAGCACGGCATTGATAAGGCCAGCATCGACAATAAAATTGAACTGGCACTGGTACAGCAGGGCCGTTACCTTATATTTGAAACCAAAAACCGTATTTTTAATCAAAAAGCTGATACCTCCGGCGGTTTCGGGGTCCAGAATTTGCGCAAACGGCTTGAGCTGTTATACGGCAATAAATTTGAACTCACCATCAGCGATAGCGAAGAAATGTTTACAGCCTTTTTAAAAATTCCACTGGCATGAATTTAAGCTGCATAATTATCGACGACGAGCCAAACGCGGTTAAGCTGCTGGAAATGATGGTTGGCCAGTACACCAAATGGGCGCTGCTGGCCAAATGCTACGATGCATTGGAAGCTATGGCGTTTTTAAAGGAACAAAAGGCCGATTTTATTTTCCTGGATATTAATATGCCACAGCTTACCGGTATGGAACTGGCCGGCCTGTTATCGAAGGATACCAAAATTGTTTTCACCACCGCCTACTCGCAGTATGCTGCCGAAAGTTATACCTTCCAAACCATCGATTATTTGTTGAAGCCCATAACGCTCGAACGTTTTTTGGCCGCCCAGTTAAAAATCGAGGCTTATTTTACAAAAAACCAGGCCAGCGAAAAAACACCGCCCGTCGTTGGCAACGAATACTTTTTTGTAAAATCGGGCAAGGAACTGCGCAAGATCCTGCTGGACGATATTCAGTATTTTGAAGGACAAAAAGAGTACGTACGCCTGGTAACCAGTACCGAACAATTGCTGATTTACCGTCGCATTAAAGATATTGACGAGCAGCTTTCGCCGCCATTTGTACGCGTGCACAACTCTTATATTGTAAACACCCGTCAGCTTAATAAAATAATGGATAACCACATTTACATAGCCGGTAAGCAAATCCCCATCAGCGAGAAATTTAAAGATGCTTTTATGGGTGTGATACAGCGGCGGTTATTTTAAAGCGGATTCCTGACAACTATTATCTATAGCTTTGCCGATATTTATCGACAGAAAACCTTGTAGCTTAATGGAAAACAACACCGCATACTGGATCAATAAACTAAACCTGCAACCCCATCCCGAGGGTGGTTTTTATAAAGAAGTTTTCCGGTCGGAGATTGAAGTCAGGCCAACTCATAGCGACAAGCTAAAGCAAGCGATAACTTCTATTTATTACCTGTTGGAGGGAAACGATTATTCAGGTTTCCACAGGCTAAAGTCCGACGAGATATGGTATTTTCACAAGGGCTCCCCATTGCATATCCATGTATTTGACAACGCGGGGATACTCCAAAGCATCGAGCTTTCTGACTTCGAAACAGGCAGTCTATCCGTAGTGATCCCGGCGGGTTTATGGTTCGCGGCCGAAATTCCATCCAAACAAGGATTCTGCCTGGCCAGTTGCGCCGTTGCTCCCGGATTTGATTTTAGCGAATTTGAAATGGCCGAAAGGGATGCGCTATGCCTGGGTTATCCACAATATGCCGACTTGATAACCAGGCTTTGCCGGTAGCTTTATTGTAAAGGAACATACTGCGCCTGATTGAATTAGTGTCCACATGCTTTCAATAAAAGAAAATGTCATTTCGATAGAGCATGCGTGGAGGTGTGGGGAGCGCGAAAGAGAAATCCTGAACGCCCCGCATCCAAACCAGATGTAAAAGATTTCTCCTCACGCCGTCGCTCAAGCCCCCCCCCAATTCGTCGAAATGACAATCAATTTATTGGCAATAGCGTTACTCTAGAAGATATGTACACCCAGCACTTTTAAGTAATAGGTGCTTACTACGCGTTGAAGTGGTATACAAAAACTATCTCGCCGGTAAAGGCTGGTTTCTTTTGATCTTTAATTTCCAGGGTGGTTATCATGGTGGCTTTAATTGGGCCGCGCAGGTTTACCAGGCCGCCAAGTTTTACTTTTAAGCGCACTTCCGAATCAACCAGTACGGCTTGTCCAAAACGGAAGTTTTCAATGCCATAATTAATCTCCATCTTCAGGTTTTCAACTTTCACAATCTCTTTCCATAAATAAGGCACAAGCGATAGGGTAAGGTAGCCATGAGCTATAGTTGCGCCAAACTGGCTTTCGGTTTTAGCCCTTTCCGGATCGGTGTGAATCCATTGGTGGTCTAATGTAGCATCGGCAAATTTGTTGATCTGTTCCTGGGTAATTTTGTACCATGACGAAACGCCAAGCTCGTTCCCTATTTGCGCTTCAAATTCAGCGAAGTTATTGATGGTTAACATTGATGGTCAGTTTATTGATTAAAAGTTGGCGAAGTTACAAAAATTTAACAATCCTGATTTCTATATCTCGGGAGTAAAACAGGGCAAACGCATCTAATTGGGTTAACATAACTTAACACACTTCAGATAAAATACTTATAAATATTTGATAATCAATATTTTATATTTTATCATGGTTAACACTAAAATGATCGCGCAATTTAGGCGCATCCAAATAATTGTGCCTGTTGTCAGCCAATACATTCCCTTCAGTAGCTGTATCATTTAACCACGATCAGCCAATAAAAACAAGGCGTCGTTTAATGATTATTCGCTCATTCCATTAGCTATTTAGCGTTTATCCTGGGGTGTAAGCGCGTCACAGGGGCCTTAGTCACCCAATAATGCTTTCAAACTTTCCAGTGTATCGGCTTCTTCTTTAGGTTTATCATGCCGCCAGCGCAATATCCGTGGAAAACGCAGCGCGATTCCTGATTTATGACGGGTTGATTTGTTGATGCCTTCAAATCCTATTTCGAACACCAGCTCGGGCTTTACCGTACGCACGGGGCCAAATTTTTCGATGGTGTTGCGTTTAATAAAATAATCAACCTTATTAATCTCGGCATCGGTAAGGCCCGAATAGGCTTTAGCAAAGGGTACCAGCTTATCGCCATCCCAAACGGCAAAGGTATAATCGGTATATAAATCGGCCCGCCGGCCATGTCCTTTTTGAGCGTAAATCATCACCGCATCTACCGAAAGGGGATCAATTTTCCATTTCCACCAGTCGCCGCGACGGCGGCCAACCTGGTAAGCGGCGCTTTTGCGTTTTAGCATTACGCCCTCGGCAATCATGGCGCGCGACTGCTGCCTTATAGCGCCCAACTGCTCCCAGCTATCAAACTTGATTAAGTCCGAAATCCGGAACAATTCGGCAAAGGGCGTTGCAGCCTGCAATGTTTCTAAAATCACCCGCCTTTCGCTTTGCGTTTTCGGGCGGATGTCCTCGCCGTTATATTCCAGGCAATCATAAGCTATCACCGCTACGGGGCTCTCTTCCAATATTTTTTTGCTCAGGTTTTTACGCCCTATGCGGGTTTGCAGCACATTGAATGGCATAGGCAAACCGTTCTGAAAGCTCAGGATCTCGCCATCTATCACCGTACCATCGGGCAGGGCATATAAGAAGGGATGCAACTCGGGAAATTTTTCGGTCGCCAGGTCTTCGCCGCGGCTCCAGATAAAAATTTCGCCGCCCCGTTTTATCATTTGTGCACGGATGCCATCCCATTTCCACTCGGCCTGCCAGTCACCGGCCTGGCCAAGCGAGGCACCAACCTCATCAGGCGTTTTTTGTTTTTCGGAGGTCTCCTGTATCGGGTAAGCCAGGAAAAAAGGGTACGGCCTGGAAATGTTGGCCGCTGCGTCCTGTTCTTCCATCAACTGGGCAAACTGTAAAGTTTCGGGCATCCAGCTACCCATAATACGGTGGGTAAGTACGGCAGCTTCCAGCCCCGAGATATCGGCCAGCGCCTTGATAACCAAATTTTGCGATACGCCAACCCTAAAGCTGCCTGTTAGCAGTTTGTTAAACACAAAACGCTCCTGGCTATCCAGCATAGCCCAGGAATTTAGCAGCCATTCCTTTTTCTGTTCTTCGGTCTTATTGCCAAGGGCGTTTATCTCGGCTATCCATTCTGTAAGCGTTTTGCTGCTGCTTTGGTTACTTTGGGGCATTAGCAAGGCCATGGTTTCGGCAAGGTCGCCTACTACGTGGTAGCTTTCTTCAAACAGCCAGGCCGGGATGTTTGAGGCTTCAATAGCCCAGTTGCGCACCAGGGTCGAGTTAATTTGCCGCTTAGGTTTCCGGCCTGTAAAAAGCGCCAGCATGTGCATTTTATCCGTATCGGGCACAGCAGTAAAATATTCCTTTAAAACCTTAACCTTCTCGCCGGTTTTGTTGGTTTCATCTAACGAGAGAAAGAGTTGGGCAAATGCTTTCATGAGCTAAGCCCCCCAAAAGCCTCACCTAAATCCTCTCCAAAGGAGAGGACTTTATTTGCAGGTTCAATATTATTTCTCTCGTCTTGATTTTCAAGCTCGCTCTCCTTTGGAGAGGGCTGGGGTGAGGCTTCCTCTTCTCCTCCATACAAGGTATGTACCTCATGCGCATCAAATCCTATCCCGTTCAAATACCTTGCAAAAGTGGCGGTGTAGCCGTGGGTTAAATAAACACTTTCGCAGCCGGTAGCGTCAATGGCACTGATGAGGCCATTCCAATCGGCGTGGTCAGACAAAACAAATCCGCGGTCGGCAGCGCGGCGGCGTTTGGCACCGCGGATGGCCATCCATCCCGAGCAATACCCAAAACTATAAGGCTGGAACTTACGCATCCAGGGCGTACCTACCGATGATGGCGGGGCGATGATGATACCTTTGCGTACCTCCTCTTTCACCGAATCGGCGGTGATGCGTTCTGTGGGATTTAAAATTACACCATTGCGCCGAAGGGCTTCGTTGGTGTTTTCAATTACGCCGTGTGTATAAACTGTGCCGTTAAATAAATCGAGGTTTTGCAATATGCGCTGAGCCTTCCCAAGGGAGTATCCAACCAAAACTGTAGCCACGCCGTTATGCAGGTTGCCGCGCCACCAATTGTTAATGTCGTCAAAAATCTGCACCTGCGGTTTCCAGGTGTATACCGGCATGCCAAACGTACATTCGGATATAAAGTGGTGGCAGCGCACCGGCTCAAAGGGTGTGGAGATACCATCATCTTCAACCTTGTAATCGCCCGAAACCACCCAGACCTGGCCCTTGTACTCTACCCTGATCTGCGCCGAACCGATGACATGCCCTGCCGGGTATAGCGATATGGCAACGCCGTTTTTAATAACCGTTTCGCCATACTCCACCGTTTGTAGTTGAATTTCGCCAAGCCTGTAAAACAACACCTCGCGAGATAAATGGTGGGCAAGGTAATGCTTATGCCCCACGTAGGCATGGTCGGCATGGGCGTGGGTTATTACGGCATCGTCAACCGGTTTCCATGGGTCAATATAAAAACGGCCCTGCGGGCAGTAAATGCCGCTATCTGTAAATTCAAGGAGTTGTTTTTTCGCCATGGTTAATAGTAAACCGTTGTGGCCAAAATAAGTTTGCCGCCGGCCCACCTTGATGTGGCTGCCAGATTACGGCCCATACTACTCCACTGTCCAGGCTGCGATACCATATGCCGGCAGACTTACCGGCATCTTTCCCGCCTTAACCGTTGGAGTCTCTTCCCCTATAAATTGGCCAATCTTTTTACCCTGGGCATAAGGCGCATCTACTGTTGCCGCCTGATCTTTATCAGATAAATTGACCACCACAATTACTGCCTTATCGCCATCCTTCCTGATAAATGAAAATACCTGGTCGTTATTGTTTATTAATGTTTTATAGCTGCCTTTGGTAATTGCCCTGTTTGATTTACGCAGGCTGATCATCGCTTTGTAGTAATTGAACAATGAGTTGGGATCTTTTCGTTCTTCTTCTAACGAGATGCCATCGTTAGGTTTATCATCATTAAACTCATCTTTATAAGTGCCGGTTTGCTTGTACCAATAGGCCATGCCCTGGCCCTGGCCCGATGCATACCATTCAAAGGCCTGGCGCTCGGGAATTTCGTTGGCATCGGTAGCGCCAAATTTGGCGCTGGTGCCGGTCATGCCCAACTCCTGCCCGTAATAAATGGCTGGTACGCCGCCTATTAGCAGGTTAAGGGCGCAGCCCACTTTTAGCTTGGCCAGGTTGCCTTTTACTTCGGATGCAAAGCGTGGTACGTCATGGTTCTCTACAAAAACTACCTGCTCTTTCCCGGGCGGCAACATGGCCAGGGTCGAATCGGCGTTGGCCATCAGTAAATCTTTCCTGAACAGGCGGATGGCAAATGCCAGCCGTAAGCCAAATACGCGGTCAACGCCGCCTTTTTGCAGGTAATCCAATCCTAAGCCGAACCAGTTGGCCTGCTCGGCCACAATTTTTATTTTGGGGTTAATAGCCCGCAGTTTGGTTAACAGCGGGTTCCAGAAGGTATCAAACAAGTGGGGCAAGGTTCCTTTATTATCCAGGTTATCCATCATATGATCTAACCGGAAACCATCCACACCATCATCAAACTTGCCATCCTTATCCGGATCCAACCAGTAGCTAAACAGCTGGTAATTATATTCTTTTGATTTGGCGCTGTTTAAATTAGCTGTGGTAATTTTATGGGTTACGCCATCATAGCCCTTTAGTTCGGTAAGGTTGTACACTATGGTTGATGGTTTTTTATTTTCCTTATCATCCCACAAAATATAATCAGCAAACGGCGATTTGGGGTTGCCGAAAGCGCCTTTCCACCATTCAGAATCTTCGGTAACATATTGCGTTTCCATATCCATGTAAAACTTCATACCCCGTTTGTGCAACTCCCTTATCAGGGCCAGGTAATCCTGTAACGTGCCGTACCGTGGATCTATCTTTTTAAAATCGATAGCAAAGTAATTGTGATAATAAATGGATTCATAAAGCGGCGTGCATAAAATAGATGTTACACCCAACTCCTGCAAATAATCCAGCTTTTGACGGATGCCATTCAGGTCGCCATGATTATCGCCATTGCTGTCAAAAAAGCTGCGCTCAAAAATGTGATAAATAATTTCGTCGTCGCCTTTTTGCTTAGCAGGAAATGCAAATGAGGATAAGGCAATACATAGCAAGCCCGCGAAAGCGATAGATATTTTTATTTTCATGGTGTTATAACTGGCATGTAAAACAACAGAAACAAGTAGCAATATACAATGAATAAATAGCATTTAAAATGGTACATCTTATCTGTAAAAATTGCCCTTATAGTTTTTACAACTCCCCTCTGCTTTATTTAAGGATAATATCCTCCATTATTTACCATTTTACAGCTGTTTTGATCTCTCTTCCGCTTAAACTCCTGGCTGGAAGCTATGATTCAATCTTCAACAAAACAGGAAAACGTAAATAACTGAAAATTAATTTATTGGAAAATGCTTTAATGAGAATTATCATTTTTATGTCAATTAGGCTACTGCCTGCATACGATTTTTAATAATTTAAACGTTAATCTTCTTTGCGGGCGTTCTTGCCTGCAAATAGTGATAAGGTTTAGGTTTAAAGTCCCCAAGCAGCGAGTGCAAGGGGACTTTTATTGTTTAAAGGGATTRCATTATGATCCGGGCGGGGGATCAGCATAAAATTTAACTTTTGAAGAAGATTAAGTACAGACAGACGAAAACCACAGCCAATTTTCAACTTTGACCTTAATAACTTCCCGATCCTGCATAAAACAGGAACTACTATTGTTTCTTTATTTCGTAACATAGCTCCACCATGCCGCTTTTGTAGGCGGTAACGCTTTTTAGGTGTAAAGCGCGTTCTTGCCCTACCTGATCAAAAAACGGAGCTCCGTCGCCCAGGATAATGGGCAGAATTGACTGTCTTATTTCGTCGGCTAAGTTTAAACGAATGAAATCTTTAGCCAGTTTAGCACCACCTACAAGCCAAACATTCCGGTAGTTGGATTTTAGCCGTTCGTTCACCAATTTGTCCAGGTCGCCCGAGTAGGTTTCAATGTTTTGCCGGTCAACAGGCAGTTTTCTGTGGGTTAATACAATGGTAGGCACGTCTCCGTAAGCCCACCCGTATAATTTTGAAAGCTCCAACGCGTGTTCATACGTACTGGAACCCATGATGTAGCAGTCTATGGTCTTAAGAAATTCAGCGGCATCTTGCTCCGTAACATTCACCCCATTCTCATAGCTGTCAGCTGTATCAAACCACGAAACGCTATTGTCTTTTTTGGCGATATAACCATCCAGACTTGAAACCATATGTATGGTTATTTTACATGTGCCGCCCGTCATCTACGAGTTATTTGTGATTAAAATGACCGGGCTGTTGTTAACTTGTTAATCAGCAGCCCAAACCTGTTACGTTTACTAAACCAAAGCGCTCAGCCCAACAAAAGTCTCGCTCCTGTTTTTCGGACTGGCCCCAAAAAAAGGGCTGTCCTTTTTGAGGCAGCCCCTTTTGTTATCACCTTCATCAGGCTTTCAATGTTTATTATTTGCTTGCGCTCCAACCGTCGCTCCAGCCTGTGCCGCCTGAAGCTTTTGAACTTTTTACAAGGTCATCATATTTTAATTTTTGAGCGGGGGTTAAAACAGCTTTAATTTTTTTTATCGTTGCTGTACGCAAAGGCTCAATAGCAACCAGCATTTTGGTGTTATCGCCTTTGGTTTCAGTTTTAATTTTGTCAAACTTGGCCGATGATTCAGTATAAATTGCTGCAACTTTTTTGCATTGCGGATCAGTAAGTTTTAACTTTTTTTGCAATTCCATCGCTTTTTCTTCCGGTTTGCTGCCGGCCGCCATCTGGGCAAAGCTTGCTGTTGTTAATCCAATAAACAGGCAGCATAATAAAAGTAATTTTTTCATCTTTTAGGTTTGATTAAAATTGTTCGTTATTTTATTTAAATGTAGCTGGTTTTATTGAAAAACAGATAAGCCACTAACACATTTATAAACAAATTTACCACTTAATTTGTTTTTGCCGCCATAGGCATACACATTGTCATATCCTGCTTATCAATAAAAGTTAATTTAGCCAATTGTGTTACTTTATATTGATCTACGCCTTCAGTTATCCTCAAAAACTGGTTTGGCGATACATTTGTAAAATGCTGAACCGTACCGCTACCCGCCCATTTTATTTCAATATCGTCAATTACTTTAGCCTGCCCAATGCCAATTTCCTGTCGTAACGGCGATGATCCAAAGCTTCCGCCGGAGTTTACATCTTTATAAACGCTTCTTTTTACACCGTTTTCGGAAAATGTAAGTTTAATGTGGCTCCCTATAGCTGCCTTATTGGCTTTTACGCCATCAAGTTTTAAGCTTATCCAGTTATTATTGTTGTTGCGTGGGTTAAGGTATAACGAGCTGGTGTACGAATCGCCAATGTAGGCGCCGCCCATTTGGGCAAATATATCCTGGTTGCCGGTATTCCTTAAATCGGCAAAGGCAATACCATGCCCCTTTTGCAGGTTGCCCAGTCGCGATGACGTAGTGATATCGATAAACTTTTTCCCGCCATCATTTCTGAACATTTTATTGGGCACCAACGACCGAAAATCGGGATTACCTGTTCCAAAATACATATCCAGGTAGCCATCATTATCAATATCGCCAAAGTTGCCGCCCATGCTGTACACCACCTTATCTAAACCAACCTGGCGGGTTACATTGGTAAAAGTACCATCGTGATTGTTGTGGTATAAAAACACGTTCCCGGCATCCGGAACGGCTTTACCTAAAGCTGCCGCGGCACTGTAATAGGCCAGCGGGCGGTTAAAGTTATAATCGCTCACCAGCACATCCTGCCAGCCATCATTGTCATAATCGTAAAACCAGGTAGTAAAGGTTCGTTCTTTATTTTGAGCAAAGCCTGCTTTTTGGGTTACGTCTTCAAAATCAACCTTGCCTCCTTTAATACCTTTGTTCCTGAGCAGGTATTTGGTGCCGGTCATGGTCGAAATAAAGATATCCGGGTAGCCGTCGTTATCATAATCGGCAGATGTAACGCCCTTTACAAATGACATAACATCACAGTGTGCTTCTTTGGTAACGTTGGTGAATGTACCATCGTGATTATTGATGTACAGCATGCATGCCGATGAATTACTGTCCAAATCCTGTGTCGATGTTTCGGTACCAACAAAAACATCCAGCCAGCCGTCGTTATTAAAATCGGCCCAGGTGGCTGTTTGCGTTGGATGGTAATATAACAGGCCGCTTGGTATGGTTACATCGGTAAAAGTACCATCGCCATTGTTGCGCAGCAATGAGCTGGGCTGTTTACCATAACCTTTGGTAAGCCAGGCGCCCCTTAATACAAAAAGATCGATATTGCCATCGTTATTATAATCGGTTTGCTGAATATTAAGGCCGCCGGTTATCCCTTTAAGCCCGCTGTATTCGGTACGATCGGTAAATGTACCGTCCTTATTGTTTTCAAAATAGTGCATCGGATCGCTCAAATCCCAGGCCGATGTAATGATATCCAGGTAGCCGTCATTGTTAAAATCGTCAACAGCAACCCCGCCTGCCCGGCCATTAACGTTAAGGCCAAGGCTTTGGGCAATATCTTTAAATGGCTTTTGCCCGGCCACGCTATCGGCATTCAAACCAGGGATCAACACATTTTTTGGAACCTTTTGCGGGTACTCGCCCAATGTCATGTAGGCAATGTTGAGCAACCACCTTGATTCCATATCGTCCGGATGCACCTTTAAAATGGTTTTATAAACCTGAATGGCTTTCCTTGAACCGGTTTGAAGTTTGTGTACACCATCATTTTTGATCGGAAAAATGCATGACGAGCCTGTATGGTTGAGCATGCAATTACTGCGCTCGCCAAGGCGCATATAAGCAATGCCCACTTCAGACAACAGGCGGTCTGATGGCATAAACTCCAGCTTGTTTATTATATTTTCATAAATACTTACAGCCTTTTCTTCCTGTCCGGCCATAATCAATAGCGATGCCTGGACCGACAAAAGGTGGGAGTCCTGGTCGTTAGGCGGTATTTTAACCAACGAATCGCAATAGGCAATCTTTACTTCGGGGTTAAATGGGTTTGCCATGTCGTTGTTTTTTTTATTCAATTGCTGCAGCAACTCAATCATTTCCTGGTGCGATGATTTTGGGCTGGATGCTATTATGGTAAAGCCTATTGCTACAATGAGCGTTAGGGCTGCGGCTATTTTTATTTTCATTTTGGGCTAATATGATATTATCTTAAAAGCGGTATTATTTCAAACACCTGCTTTTTAATAAATTAAGTATTGATACGTGCTGGTAAAGTTTGGGCGCGGTAAAGCCACGGCCAAACAGGATGCCAATCCGGTTGGGATGCTATCAACTACGCATTTCGAGTATTCTGTAAAAACCAGAAATGTTTTATCATGTCATTGCGAGCGATAGCGTGGCCATCTCGTTGCAAGCATAGCAGATTTTACATTGTTCACGATTGCTTCGTTCCTCGCAATGACATCATTTTATTTTGTCATTTTCCAGTTCATAGCCCCCGGAATTTACGGCGTAAATACACGCGAAACACAACATTTAAAATAGTAGTTGATGGTATCCTTAACCGATCAGGCATTAAGAAATTTAGCAGGTAACCTTAGGCGGTTGTTCGGGGATATCCTGGTGATAATTCACCAGTGGTTGTACGGGCTGTACAATATTTTTTTGAATATTTTTTATGGGGCAGCAAAACTCAATGTGCGCAAAGGCTACACTAACATTATCCTGCATAATGATTTTGCCATATGGCACATGGTCTTTTTGTGGTACCGGGATATCTTTAACACCTTTTGCATTCAGCACATTTTTATCAACCGGGCGCGTTGTTTCATAGTTAGGAATGCACATAAGGTGTATGGCAGTCCGTGTTACCTTCATTTTTACGTAGTTGTAATTGGTATTACCAAACTGTATTTGCCCGGCTATGTTTTCAAACCGTTTCCAATCATGAATATTGGGCAAATCAACAGGTATGGCTATTTCGGTAAGGTCTTTAATATCATACAAACCTTTGCCTACCTGTTGGTTGTAAAACTTATTGGTTTTATAAACCAGGTATTGGTGCAATGCCAGCTGCCCGCCAATATTTAGCAGGTGAATACTTAGCAATAAAAAGGCAACAATCTTTTTCAAGCTGATTTATAGGTATAAAGATGTTTAAAGGTGCGATTTATAAATATGTTTTCAAAATTTATTTATAACTATAAGTAAATAGTAATATCTGTTGATTGAAAAACAGACCGTCATTGCGAGGTACGAAGCAATCCCCTACATGCTAAGTCCCCATTAGTTCGAAATTGCTTCGCACCTCGCAATGACGGGAGTTTTAGAACATTCGTTTAACTATACCCGTCGCATGTCATAACTTTTTTTCAGTTTTTACCTGATAGATACTCGCAATGACGGCAGTTTAGCGCATTAATTTAAGCTCGCTTAGTTCTGTCAGTCGCAAAACTGCTTTATCGACATAATTAAATAAAACAATCATAAGCACAGGTATGGCAGCCAGTATCAGCCGCTGGTATTCAGAATAACCAGCCATCATTGCAACGGCCAACTGGCCCGTAATAATTAACCACAAAAAAATCCTGAGCCAGGGCGCGTTCCTCCTCTTTATCCATGAGGCAATAAACATCATTAAATCGACGACTATCACTACGTACAATACCATAAAGGGAATATTAAAAACCAGGTATTCTATTTTTTCAATTCTGAATGCCAGCGGGCTAAGCTCATGGTCGGCGTAGTTGGTAAATATATTGGCATTGTGTAATGCAAGTAGCTTGCCGCCAATATGCTGTAAATAAGCGCCGGGCTGGTTTTTAATGCAGTTAACAATAAACTGGTGCACCCTATCCGGGTTAAACCTGGCCATAATATTTATACCCGGAATATGCCGGTCCGGATACTTTTTCTCCAGGTTGATATTATATTGCAGCGCTGCCGATATTTCGGGGTCACTGCCGCTGTGGTAAATACCGGCACTTACTATTACGGCCATTTCATTATTGTTGCCAACAAGCGAAATACCGTTAAAGCCGGCATGCCTTTTATTTAAAGCCGAGTAGCCCGATAACAAAAGTACTACCACTACCAAGGCCGCCAATCCGGATAAAGAAAATTTGCGCTCTTGTTTACAAATTATCAGCCTTAAACACCAAAATACAATAAGCAGGGGCAGCAGATAAATAAAAGATGGGCGCAGCATAATGGCTATAAATACAAACAATGTAGCAATCCAGGCTTTTACGTGCGTAGGCTTTTGCAAATAGCAAACCATTAAATAAATAAAAACCAGGCTAAAGCCAACAGAAAGCGACTCTGTAATAACCACCTTATCAAAATTAATTACAGGCAGCATTAGCCCATATAATAACGACGCGGCGAATACAACACGCTGATTTTTAAAAACCGATCGGCTTATTTTATAAAAAACAACAATACTTAAAAACGATAGCAGAATTTGGGCTGATACCACATGGTCAATTAAATTCTGGTGCCCCAACAACCCTACCAGTTTTATAAAGTACGGATATAATGGCGTGCGGCGGCCTTCGGTTTCGCCTATTAATATATTGGCGCTATAGTTTAGGTAGCTGGCCGTATCAACAGCTATGGTATTTTGTAAAACCGAATAATAAACCGCGCGAACAATACCACTTAAAAGCAAAACCCAAAGCAGTGGTGCCGATATTAACTGCACCACTGCTTTGCTCCACCTTCCTTTTTGGGAAAAGCGGCTTAGTGTTAATCGTATATAGTTTTTAACGCGCATTGTTGAAATAACGGCTGTTGCCATTGGATATTCGTAAACAACAGAAAAAAGGTTGCGCGTCTATACTGTTTTATATTTTCACCCGTTTCATTAGCCAACGCGCTGGGTGGGCAAAAAGCACCGGTGGCTTACTTAGCATTACCGCTCTCTTCGCAGCTTATCGCGGTGCATAGTGCCCCATTTGGCCAGGGCAAGCAGTATATCACTCAATGTATCGGCATACTCAGTTACCCGGTATTCAACAACTACCGGGGTTTGGGTATGCACCGTTCTTGAAATAAAACCATTCAGCTCCAATTCCTTTAACTCGGCCGATAATACCCTCGCCGAAATGCCATCAACGGTACGCTGTATCTCGTTAAAACGTTTACCCCCATCCCTTAACGCGGCAATTACCCTCAATTTCCACTTACCACCAATTACATACAGGGCATCGCCAATGGGCGTAAGCACCGCGTTACAATCTGGCGAAAGGCCTACTTTATTATCCATAATAATTTGATTTTCAATGCAGTATACAAAAGGATAGCACTAACCTTTTGTATACTACTAATATTTTATAACCAAATGTAAATAGATTTGGCGGTATTAAAACAAAAAGAACATGAAAAAGATATTGCATATTATCTCGAGCCCACGGGGTGCCGCGTCCTTAAGCATTCAGTTAGGCAATGCCATTATTGAACAGTTAATTGCCAAATACCCGGGCAGTACCGTTCATGAAAATAACCTGGTAAACGAGCAATTTCCACATCTCGAAGAAGCGCAAATCGCTTCTTTTTTTACTCCGGCACAAAGCCGCACACCAGAAAACATCCTGGCCGCTAAACATTCGGACGATGCCATTGATGAGATCCGCGAAGCAGATATTATTGTGATTGGCGCACCGATTTATAATTTTGGTATTCCCTCTGCTTTAAAAGCATGGATAGATCATATCGTAAGATCGGGCGTTACCTTCAAATACGATCAAAATGGCGCTGCAGGGTTAATTAACGGGAAGAAAATTTTCATCGCCATGGCGTCGGGAGGTATTTATTCTGACGGCCCCATGAAACCGCTTGATTTTGCAGAGCCTTATCTTAAACATATTTTCAGCTTTATTGGCATCTCAGATATTACTGTATTCCGGGTAGAAGGTTCTGCAATACCCGGCGTACAGGATACCGCACTTGAAAAAGGGATCAGCAGTATCTATTTAAATTAATACACACTAATTGATACGGATTATTTCGAATTGCACGAATCAGAAGACCCAGTTTTGGAAATAATTGCTGCAATTCGAAATAATCCGTGTCTAATTCGTGCCTATATCATTGATTTACCTCGCTTCACAACAACCAGCGCAGCAACCGAGCACAGGCCGGCCAAAAATGAAAATACAGCCGCAAAAGGGAAGAAGTAAATATACTCAATAACACCCATCACCAGCAGAAATAATGCCAGCACCGGCAAGAGGCTTTTGGTTAAAGGATTAGTACTTTGACTGCTAAACAACCATAAAAAAATAGTAACCAGCAGCAATACGCCTATCATGGTAAAACCATACCCCTCAAAAAATCCGCCTAAAGTTACCGACCTGCCCATGAAATCAAAGTGTTGGCTTTGCATGCCGCTAACAACCTGGCCAACTGCAGGGTTTGGCGCATCTTTCCAGGTAAGTGCACCAATGGTATGGCCTATGGTATGCAGCAACATCAATATTGCCGCAATGCGTAATAATAGTTTGGCTGTCATTGTTCGGCAATTTGCTTGTACAGGTCCATAATATGGCCCCAACCCTGATCCATACTTTCAATAGCTTTGGCTCCCACCAGCCTGTCAAGGTTTTTATGTTCAAATTTAATTATGGTAGTTTTAGGCCCATCGGCTATAAAATGCACCTCAACCTCGGTAACAAGGGCAGGATCAAATTTAAAATCGCCGTTGATTTGCCATACCAGCACCAGCAGGTCGTTGGGTTGCCAGGTGCTCACGTATCCAACCTCGGCTTCGGCACCATCTTCGTGCCTGGAGTACCAACGGCCATTTAAGTTGGGTTCCAGCACCATTTCGGTCATCGGTGTACTGCCAATATGATGTGTTCTGGGCCACCACAGGTCCATTTTTTGGGTAAAAACTTTAAAAGCTGTGGCTTGCGAAGCCTCAACCGTTAGCTCTTTTTTGATGGATGTTAAGTTTAGGATATTCATGCTATTTTTCTTGTTGTTCTGCAATTAGTTTAAACGCCGCCAGCGCATCGTCCCAAAATTTGTCGAGGTAATTGCGCATAGCCAAAACACCTTCCCTGTTTACGTGGTAAATGTTTTTAGCACCCCGCTGATGAATGCTTATCAGCTTGGCCTCTTTTAAAACCTTAAGGTGTTGCGATACCGCCGGGCGGCTAACAGGCAATCCATCGGCAATATCAACAACCGCCAGCGGCCGGTCGCGCAGTTTTTCGAAAATTAATCTCCGGGTTGGGTCTCCCAATGCATTAAAGGCTTTTTCGCAGGCGCTCATCATATTATAAATGGTAAGCAATTACTTACCGTAAGCACAAACTTACCATTAAATTTCATTCATGCAAATAAAAAGTAAAAAATATTACAGGTTGTAGACTGATTTATTGCTTGTTAGCTTCCAAACTAAGATTATTCGTAGCCATTAAGACCGGGAGGCTTATTTGCAGAGAACTGCGGGATGTATAAATAACCACCTCATATTGCGAAGTGTACCGCAGCGCAAGATTGACAGAACTGAAAGGCGATTTCAATAGAGAAGCCTCGATTGCTGGAATAGCTGAGCTCTTATAACCTGCGTTATACTTTTCTTTTCGTAAAGTTTTCAACCAAAGGGTTTGGATAATTATCACTTTGGTCTTCAGCTACATTATCCAGGCATTTAAAATCTTTTTCAACAAGCAGGTACATCTCACTACTGTTGTTTTCATAGCCAACACCGTCGGTACTGGCCCATTCAAGCGCCAAAGCATCGGGCATATACATAATAATGGTGTTATCAGTAAAATCTGCCGATAAAAATTCGGTTTCGGTACGCTGCAGGGCATACTTAAATGTCCGGGTACCAAATTTGGTACTTTCTTCCAGGTAACCATCCCTGTCAAAGGTTTCTACATCGGTTTTGGTAAGGCGATATCGCAGCGAGTTTCCTTTTATCCTGATTTTCATACTTGTTTAATTGTTAACGTTAACTACATCGCCTATAATAATGATAGCCGGATAGGTAAGCTGGTTTTCGGCGGCGATAGCTACCAGGTCTTTAACCTGCCCCCGTGCCGATTTTTGTTTAGGTAGCGATGCGTGCTGAATAATAGCGGCAGGTGTATGGCCTTTACCCGATGTAACGTAGGCAAGGGCAATCTCGGCCAGCTTTTTCATTCCCATATATATAACTACAGTGGCGTTGCTTTGCATGGCGCAGGCCAGGTCGGCCGATAGGCTGCCATCTTTTTTGGTTCCGGTAACCATCCAAACACTTTCGCTTACCTGCCGGTGGGTTAAAGGAATATCCTGCAGGCCAGACGCCTGCATACTGGTAACGCCCGGTATATAATGGGTAGTTATGCCATGCTGCCTGGCGTAAATAATCTCCTCAAAGCCGCGGCCAAATATAAACGGATCGCCACCCTTTAACCTCACTACATTGCCTTTGGTAAAAGCGTAATGCTTAATCAGTTCGTGAATTGTTTCCTGTGGGGTATAATCACCGTAAGGCTGCTTGCCTACATATACCTTTTCGCAGTCATCGCGGCAGATATCCAGCAACTCTTTATTGGCCAGGTTGTCATATAATACCACATTTGCCTGCTGTAATACCTTATATCCCTTCATTGTTATCAATTCCGGGTCTCCCGGGCCGGCACCTAGCACAAAAAGAACCGAATTTTGAATTATTTTTTGCATAATTTGAAATTTTATATCAAAAAACAGGCTTTTTGCCGATTTTATTTTGATGATTTTGCCAAAATGTTAAAATCAAACTTTACGATTGACATAAATAATGATATAAATTATATCATTAGCACTAAATTAACAATTAAAACATCAATAAACATGATTTATTTAATAAAAAACTTAAAATAAATTTTTATTTGCTGTTTTTTTGACTTATTATTGTGATATAAATGAAATCAGGGTCGCATTTGGTTCATTTAAGTTTAAAAATTGCTTTAACATTTAAAAAATTCCAATATGTCAAAACCAACCATTATTGTTGTTGGCAACGGTATGGTAGGTTATAAGTTTTGCGAAAAACTTTTAACCAGATCAACCCAGTTCCAAATAATTGTTTTTGGCGAAGAGCCCCGTCACGCTTATGACCGTGTGCATCTTAGCGAGTATTTTAATGGCAAAACCGCCGATGACCTGTCGCTTTCCACTTTATCATGGTATACCGATAATGGCATCGCGCTGCATTTAGACGATCCTATCCAGGAGATTAACCGCACCGCAAAAACCATCCACTCTTTAAAAGGCGTTACCCTTACATACGACTACCTGGTTTTGGCAACCGGTTCATCTGCCTTTGTGCCCGACATTCCGGGTATAGAAAAAGAAGGCGTATTTGTATACCGCACCATCGAAGATCTTGAATTGATAAAAACCTTTGCTGCCAATGCCAAATCGGGCGCTGTAATGGGTGGTGGCTTACTTGGCCTCGAGGCCGCCAAAGCCCTGATAGATTTAGGCATTACCGAAACTCACGTTATTGAATTTGCACCAAGGCTAATGCCAAGGCAAATAGATTCGGCAGGGAGCAACATGCTGCAGATGAAGTTAAGCCAGTTGGGCCTGCATATTCATTTAAATAAAAGCACGGCCGCTATTGCCGGCGATAAAAAAATCCAATCGTTAAAGTTTAATGACGACAGCCAGCTTGCAGTAGACATGTTGGTAATATCGGCAGGTATCCGCCCACGCGATGAACTGGCAAAACTGGCCGGCCTGCACGTAGGTACCCGCGGCGGCATTGTAGTGAACGAAAAAATGCAAACCAGCGATGAGCATATTTACGCCATTGGCGAATGTGCTTTATACGAGGGCATGATTTATGGTTTGATTGCGCCCGGTTATGAGATGGCTGATATTGCGGCCGCTCATTTAACCGCGGCCGATAAATCTTTTTACGGTTACGACATGAGCACCAAGCTTAAGCTGATTGGTGTTGATGTTGCCAGCTTTGGCGATGCCTTTATTACCGAACCCGATTGCCGCACCATTTTATTTGAAGATACCCATAAGGGCATTTACAAGCGCATTAACATAACCAATGACGGCAAAAACCTACTGGGTGGTATTCTGATAGGCGACGCAGAAGCTTACAACATGCTGCTGCAAACCGTTAATAATAAAATTATACTCCCGCCCGATCCTGAAGATTTAATATTAGGCTCAAGAGGGGGCGCTGCAAGCGAAGGTGCCGGGGTAATGAACCTGCCCGACGATGCGCTCATTTGCTCATGCGAGGCGGTAACCAAGGGCGCAATTTGCTCGGCGGTAGCTGATGGTGGCGTTACCAGTATCGATGGCATGAAAAAGTGCACCAAAGCAGGCACAGGCTGCGGCGGCTGCGTGCCAATGGTGAAAGATTTAATTGCAGGCACTCTGAAGGCAAACGGACAGTATGTTAAAAATTCCATCTGCGAGCATTTTGATTATTCGCGCCAGGAATTATTTGATCTGGTAAAAATAAATAAACTTAAAAATTACGACCTGGTGCTTGATCATTACGGCAAAGGCGACGGTTGCGAAACCTGCAAACCGGTTGTTGCCAGTATACTATCAAGCCTTTGGAACGATGTAATAGTAAAACAGGAGGTAATACAGGATAGCAACGACAGATTTTTGGCCAATATCCAAAAAGGTGGCACCTATTCTGTAGTGCCGCGCATACCCGGCGGTGAAATTACACCAGATAAACTGATAGTAATTGGACAGGTTGCCAAGCGGTACGGCTTATATACCAAAATAACCGGCGGCCAGCGTATTGATATGTTTGGCGCACACTTAAGCGATTTGCCATTAATTTGGGAAGAACTGATAGATGCCGGTTTTGAAAGCGGCCACGCATACGGCAAAGCTTTGCGTACAGTAAAAAGCTGCGTGGGCAGCACCTGGTGCCGGTTTGGTTTGCATGATAGCGTAACCTTTGCTATCGAGATTGAAGACAGATACAAGGGCATCCGTGCGCCACACAAACTCAAAGGTGGCGTAAGCGGCTGCGTACGCGAATGCGCCGAAGCACAATCAAAAGATTTTGGAATCATAGCCACCGAAAAAGGCTGGAACTTATATGTATGCGGCAACGGCGGATCTAAACCACAGCACGCTTTGTTATTGGCTACCGATATTGATAAGGAAACGTTGGTAAAATACCTGGACAGGTTCCTGATGTTTTACATAAAAACCGCCGACCCGCTAACCCGTACCGCAACCTGGCTTAACAAGCTGGATGGCGGCATGAGCTATCTTAAAAACGTAATTGTAAACGATAGCCTGGGCCTGGCCGAACAGCTGGAAGAAGAAATGCAAATGTTGGTTAACACTTATCACTGCGAATGGAAAGAGGTTATTGAAAGCCCGGCCATGCGCAAGCGCTTCGCCCACTTTATTAACGCGCCCGAAGAAAAAGACCCAACCGCTCAGTTTGAGCCAATGCGCGAACAGGTAAAAGCCAAAGGATGGTAGGTTTCAAAGTCAAAAATCAAAAGTAAAAAGTCAAAAATATGCGGGCGTGGGTTAGTACACGCTTGCATAAAAAATCAATTACAACATGGAAACAGCGATAGAAACCAAATGGATAATGGCCTGCTATGTAGATGATGTGCCCGAAAATGGCGGATCGTGCATTAAACATGGCGATGAGCAGATAGCGATATTTAATTTTACCCGCCGCAACGAGTGGTATGCCACTCAAAATCTTTGCCCACATAAGCAGCAAATGGCTATTTCGCGGGGAATGATTGGCAGTACTGGCGAAAGCTGCGAACCAAAGGTGGCCTGCCCGTTTCACAAAAAAGCATTCTCGTTACTTACCGGCGAATGCATCGGCGAGGAAGAACTGGCTATAAAAACCTACCCCGTTAAAGTAATTGACGGAAAAGTATTTATAAGCGTAGCGTAGCTAAAGGCTGGTATCCTGAGTAAGGGCAAATAATTTATCCAGGTCGGTTATACTTATTTTTTTGCCATTGGTGGTAACAATGCCATCTTGTATCAGCTCATTAACCACTCTAAAAACGGTTTCGTAAGTTGCCCCCGCAAATGAAGCCAGATCCTGCCGGGTAAGTTCGATATTAACATGACCTTCATCATTAGTCCCAAACTGATCTTTAAGGGTTATTAAGGCGTGGGCTACACGTCCCTTTACCGGCATGTGCGCCAGGTTGCGCATTTTCTTTTCTGCTTCCTGCAGCTCATCAGCAAAAAACAACATTAATTCATAAGTAAATTGAGGATTTACTTTTAAGGTAGCCTCAAAAAACTCCATATCTATATAACATATAATACCAGCCTCTAACGCAGTTGCCGAAATAGGATAATGCGTAGCATGCTTGCCCAAAACCCTATGCCCAAAAATAGCTCCCTTATTGGCAAAGCGGATAATTAGTTCCTTATCGGCTCCCCATTTTTTATGAACCTTTACATTACCCTCGTAAACAAAGTAAATCCCGGTAACCGGGTCGCCTTCACTAAAAATAACCTGTCCTTTTTTAACAACGAAGTTTTTTTTATTGGCCGCAACCGCCGGCAGCCACTCTTTAATGCAGCTTTTACACAAAAAACAAGTTTGATTATCGCACTGAGCCTTTTTTTTCATTTCAGGATATAAATTTTCTATTTACCAGCACTAAAAACCAGTTAAATTATATTTTGTTCGAAATTATCGAGTTTTAAACMTAAATAATTCAATGAATTTATATTTTTCATCGAATTTATTGCAAAAAATTCATTTTACATGCATTTAAAAATTATCAAAAACAMATTTTAGTAATTTTTTAAKGTAATAAATTTAGATTTTTGCTAAAAAATCAACATTTACATGATTTTAATCATAAAAATCAACTTTAAATCGAATTAATTTGCATCTAACCATGAAATAAGATATATTTATGCTAATTAAATGAACATTTAAATAAAAAAGAAGTCGCTTATGGTAAAAATCAAAAAAATATAAAAAAAGCCCTGCCGGGAGGTCGCATTCCCAGACAGGGTTAGTCCAGTTTTTAATCGCTTTAACAAATAAAAAACCAACTCAAATGTACAAAAATGTATCTAATCAATACACCATTGGTAAAATTCTATTAATTATATCATGTTTTGTTTCCTATAATGCATCGGCACAGCTATCTGTAACCGGGCAGCTTAAAACAAGGGGCGAGTTACGTGATGGTTATGGAACTTTAGAGCCAATTGGTAATAAAACCGCGGCCTTTGTATCGCAACGAACGAGGCTTACCTTTAATTATAAAAGCAGCCGCCTTATTTTCCAGGCATCCGTACAGGATGTAAGGCTTTGGGGCCAGGATGCATCAACCATCACTATTAATGATGGTAATCGTTTAGGCGTTCACGAGGCCTGGGCCGAATTAGTCCTCTCCAATAAAAAAGACACCTCTTTCAAATTCTCTCCTGTTGATTATTTTGCCATTAAAGCAGGCCGCCAGGAACTTGTTTATGACGATGAACGCCTGTTAGGCGCATCAGACTGGTTGCAGCAAGCCCGCAGGCATGATGCACTCGTTTTTAAATTACAGCAATCGGGCTGGCAGCTTGACCTGGGCTTAGCCTTTAACCAAAGCTCCGATGCTACTAATTACAACGGCACCTATTATACGCCTGCAAACGTGCCCGCGACGGTAAAGGATAGCAAAGGCAATTTGGCCAATACGCCGGCCGGCCTTATACCGCTGGTTAATGCTGCAGGCATTAGCTCAAAAACAGGAAGCCCATCATTTTTAAACCCACCGGGTACCAACGGCTTAAATCAAAACTACAAGTCGCTTGAATATTTATATGTTGCCAAAAAAATCAATAAAACAAAAATATCCGGTCTGTTTTTGGCAGACCAATTTGGCAAGTATAAGCTCGATTCGGTAAAAAATGTATCTGGCACAGATGAAGGTTACATTTACGGCCGCCGCTTTAACCAGGCCGGTGTAAATACAAGATATACAACCGGTTTACTGGTAAACCCCGTATTTGGCGATAAAGACCAATGGGGCATAAACGGAGGTTTTTATTACCAGGGCGGCCATGATAAAGACGGCCTTGACCTGAGCGCCTATACCTACACAGTGGCCTTATTATACAAAGGAAAAAACTGGGGCTATACCGCAGGCTGGGATTACCTTTCAGGCAACGATGCTTTATCAACCTCAAAAACCAACCACCGGTTTGATCCGCTGTATGGTACACCGCATAAATTCTGGGGCTATATGGATTTCTTTTACGCTGGCAGCGGTTCGCCAACAGGCGGTTTAAGCAACCCTTATTTGAAAATCAAATACCTTTCAGATAATAAACGTTTTAGCACCGAACTGGCTAACCATTATTTCCTGTTGGCCCAGGATCAAAAAGGGACAGATGGGCAGGCCGTTGGCAAATACCTGGGTACCGAGTTTGATTTAACCAACAGCTATAAGCTTAATAAGTTTACTACGGTTGATTTGGGTTTATCATACATGGCAGCAACCCGTAGTATGGAATATGCCAAAAGCTTAACGCCGGGCGCCAACAAGCTACACCCGTTTTGGGCCTACCTGCAGCTAAACATCAAACCGGAATTTTTGAATAAATAATACGGGAGCTTAAAGCAGAAGGCTTTAGGCCCAAAGCAAAGAATGGTAAAAATTAAAATAAAAACACTAAAAGCTTTCGGCCTTGCGCTTTCAGCTTTTAGCTAAAAAAACCGATCATGGAAAAACAACTGACCAAACTCAATATATTTTCATTAAAAGGCGTTCAAATGCGCACCTTCCATACTACCTGGCTTATGTTTTTTGTGTGCTTTTTTGGCTGGTTTGGCCTGGCACCATTAATGCCAACCATACGCGCCGAACTGCATTTAACCAAAGCACAGGTAGGTAACACAATTATAGCATCTGTAGCGGCAACCATAATTGCCCGCCTTATTATTGGTAAGCTTTGCGATACCTGGGGGCCACGCAAAACGGCTGTTAGATTACTACTGGTAGGCTCATTGCCGGTATTTTTTGTAGGGCTGGCGCATGATTACACTTCGTTCCTGTTGTTCCGCCTGGCTATTGGCGTAATTGGTTCGTCGTTTGTAATTACACAGTTTCACACCTCCATGATGTTTGCACCCAATATAAAAGGTACCGCCAACGCGGTAACCGGTGGCTGGGGCAACCTGGGTGGCGGCGTAACCAATATGGTAATGCCTTTGATTTTTGCGGCAATTGTAGGTGCCGGTTTCACCAAAGCCGAAGCATGGCGCTACGCGATGATAGTACCGGGCGTAATGATGCTTATCATCGCTTTTTTATATAATAAATACACCAAAGATACACCAAACGGCAACTATGACGAAGTAGGCTATGCCAAAACCAACTCCACAAAAACCGATTGGTCGATACTTGCCGACTGGCGTGTTTGGGCCCTCACGATGGCTTATGCCATGTGTTTTGGTATGGAGATTACTTTTGACAACGTAGCCTCGTTGCATTTTGTAGATACCTTCCATTTGTCGCAAAGTTCGGCCGGTTTTTGGGCGGGTATTTTTGGCTTCATGAACATTTTTGCCCGTGCGTTGGGCGGCATCGTATCAGATAAAGTTGGCGGCAAATTCGGCATGCGCGGTAAGGGCTTATTGCTTGCGGGGGTATTGTTATTAGAAGGTGCAGGGCTTATTTTGTTTGCCAGCTCTGGCAACCTTACTGCTGCTATTATTTCTATGCTTTCATTCGCGCTGTTCCTTAAAATGTCAAATGGCGCCACTTATGGTATTGTACCCTTCATCAACAGTAAAAACGTTGGTATGGTAAGCGGTATAGTTGGTGCGGGCGGTAACCTGGGTGGTATGATGTTCGGCTTCTTGTTTAAATCAACAACCATCACTTACGTGCAGGCTTTTACCTATATCGGCATCGCTGTTATGGTAGTATCTGTAATTGTGTTGATAACCCGTTTTCAAAAACAAACAGTTACAAAAGAAGTAGAAGAGCCGATGGTTGCGGTAGCTTAATAAGCCAAAAGCAGAAGGCTGAAAGCCCAAAGCTCTAAAAATTAAAAGCAGTTAGTTTAAGTTCAATAAAATTTAAGAAAGCTTTGAGCCTTGTGCTTTTTGCTTTCAGCTCAAATAAAGCCTTCTGCTTTCAGCACTAAAAAAATGTCTATAAATAAACGCTCTGTTAATACGTTAAAAAGTACCTGCTGTTATTGCGGGGTGGGTTGCGGCGTTGTTATTAATAAAGAGAAAAATGGCAGCATCACTTTAGAGGGGGATAAAGATTATCCTGTAAATAAGGGGATGCTATGTAGTAAAGGGCTTAACCTGCACTACACTGCCAATGATAAAACAGACAGGCTGTTGTACCCGCAAATGCGTTATAACAAAAGCATGCCCATGCAAAGGGTAAGCTGGGATAACGCATTGGAGCGTACAGCGGCTGTTTTTAAAACTTTCATCAACAAATACGGGCCCGATTCGGTAGCGTTTTATGCTTCGGGACAATGCCTTACCGAGGAGTATTACGTGGTGAACAAGCTGATGAAAGGCTTTATAGGCAGTAATAATATTGATACCAATTCGCGCCTGTGCATGAGCAGCGCGGTGGTGGCTTATAAAGTAGCACTTGGCGAAGACAGTGTACCACTTTGCTATGACGACATTGAACTGGCCGATTGCTTTTATGTTACCGGCGCCAACCCCGCCTGGTGCCATCCTATTTTATGGCGACGGGTGGAGGCCCACAAAGCAGCCAACCCAAATGTTAAAATTATAGTAGTTGACCCACGGGCTACCGATACCTGTAGCATTGCCGATTTGCACCTGCAGCTAAATCCCGGTACAGACGTTACGCTTAACCATGCTATTGGCCGGGTGCTGATAGAGAACGGCGATATTGATGTTGACTTTATAACCAAACATGCCGATGGGTTTGAACAATACAGCAAAATAGTATTTGAACGCACACTGGCCGAATCGGCCCGGATATGTGGCGTGAGCGAAAGCGACATTCGCCTTGCTGCCCAATACATTGGCGAAGCTAAAGGCTTTATTTCGATGTGGACCATGGGGCTAAACCAAAGTGCTATCGGCGTAAACAAAAATTTAAGCCTCATCAACCTCAATTTAATAACCGGGCATATTGGTAAACCAGGCTCGGGCCCGCTGTCATTAACCGGGCAGCCCAATG
The DNA here is from genome assembly GCF_056401935.1 of Mucilaginibacter sp. P4_D1. Lineage (NCBI taxonomy): Bacteria > Pseudomonadati > Bacteroidota > Sphingobacteriia > Sphingobacteriales > Sphingobacteriaceae > Mucilaginibacter > Mucilaginibacter sp. P4_D1. The sequence continues at coordinate 5,841 of NZ_JBFUIJ010000009.1, read as the reverse complement.
CCATGGGGGGCCGTGAGGTAGGTGGCCTGGCCAACTTACTGCCCGCGCACCGTAACCTGGCCAATCCTTTACACCGCGAAGAAGTACAAAAGTTTTGGGGAGGTACCCAAATAGCCGCCAAACCAGGCCTTACCGCCACCGAAATGTTTGAGGCTTTGAACGATGGCCGCTTAAAAGCCATATGGATCATGTGCACCAACCCGCTAACCAGTTTGCCCAATGTACGCCTGGCCGAAGAGGCACTCAAAAAAGCAAAGTTTGTGGTAGTACAGGAAATAAGCAACAAGCCCGAAACTTTGGCCTATGCGGATGTGATACTCCCCGCCGCCGCCTGGGCCGAAAAGGAAGGCACCATGACCAATTCCGAGCGGCGCATCAGCTACCTGAACAAAGTATTGGACCCTCCCGGTGAAGCCATTCCGGATAGCGAGATTATTTGTCGCTTTGCCAAAAAAATGGGTTACAAAGGTTTTGATTTTAAAAACGCCGCCGAAATTTATACCGAGCATGCCAAACTAACCGCCAAAACCAATATCGATATCAGCGGGTTAACTTACGATATCATTAAACAACAGGGATCGGTACAATGGCCCTATAAAAAACGGAATGTAACTATAGGTACACCGCGTTTATTTACTGATAAAAAGTTTTATACCGAAACCGGGAACGCCTGCATCAGTGCTGTTCCGGATACCCTCACCAGCGAAATACCTGATGAGGATTTTCCATTTGTACTTACTACCGGCCGCATCCGCGATCAGTGGCATACTATGAGCAAAACCGGCAAGGTGAACAAGCTTAACCAGCACATTAAGCAATCGTTTATGGAGATAAACCCGCTTGATGCCATTGAGCTAAACATACAAGACGGTGATGTTACCATTATCAAATCCCGCAGGGGCGAAGTAAGTGTAAAGGCAAAAATTTCGGCCGCAATAAAACAGGGGGTTGTTTTTGTGCCTATGCATTGGGGCAAAATCCTTAATAACGATTTGCACCGCATCAACAACGTTACCAATGATGCGGTTGATCCAATATCAAAAGAGCCGGATTTTAAGTATTGCGCGGTAAGCGTTCAAAAATATAAAAAACCTTTTCAGCGCATTGTAGTGGTAGGCGCGGGTGCGGGCGCGCACGGTTTTGTACGATCATACCGGGAATTGAATAAGGACGATGAGATAACCATTTTTAGCAAAGAAGAATATCCTTTTTATAACCGTGTAATGCTGCCCGATTACATCAGCGGCGAACAAAGCTGGGAGCAGCTGATAAAAATGACCGACGAGGAGGAGCCTGAATTTAAAATAAGGTTGTTACGCGGCGTAAGTATCGAAAAAATAGACCGTGGCAATAAATATGTGCTGGATAGCCGTGGGGTAAAAACCTATTACGATGTACTGCTACTGGCTACCGGCAGCCGGGCGGCTATCCCCAAAAATGTACCCTCGTTACAAGGAATTTTTAGTATGCGCAGCCGTAACGATGCCGATAACTTTAAAAAACATGTACCCAAAAACGGCCATGTGGTTATAGTGGGCGGTGGTTTACTGGGTTTGGAGATGGCAGCTTCCCTCCGCGAAATAGGCGTAACCATCACCATCATCCAGCGAACATCCCGGTTTTTAAACCGACAACTGGATGAACTGGGCAGCAGGCTTTTACATGAGGAAATGGCCGACCAGGGCTGCGATATTTTTTATGATGACGAGGTGCAGCTGTTTTATGGTCGTAGCAAACTAACCGGCATAGGCCTTAAAAGCGGGCGCAAAATTGACTGCGATGCCATGATATTGGCTATTGGCACAACCCCCAACCTGGAGATTGCCAAAGACTGCGGCCTTGATATTAAACGGGGCGTAATTGTAAACGAGCGGCTGCTCACCAGCGACCCTAACATATATGCCATTGGCGAAATTGCCGAATTTAACGGCACGCTGTATGGCATCACCGCTGCTGCAGAACAGCAGGCCGCTGTAGTAGCCGGTTACATGAATGGCGATATTGGCAGCTATTATAAAGGCAGCCTGTTCATGAACATTATCAAAATTCATGGCTTTGATTTATGCAGCATTGGCTTATCTGAATGCCCGAACGATAAAGATTATGAGGAAATAGTATTTATTGATAAAGCCAAACGCTACTATAAAAAATGCATTATTCACCAGGATAAACTGGTGGGCACTATTTTAATTGGCGATAAAGGCGAGTTCCAGGAATTTAAGGAATTGATAGCCAATAAGACTGAACTAAGCGACAAACGCCTCCAATTGTTGCGCAGTGGTAAAACCGCCGAGCCTGTTTTAGGTAAATTGGTGTGCAGCTGCAATAACGTTGGGGCCGATAACATTCGCAATAAAGTGGCTGCCGGCTGTACCCAACTGGCAGATGTTTGCAGCCAAACCGGGGCCGGAACGGGCTGCGGATCATGCAGGCCGGAGGTGAAACGCCTGCTGGAAGAGGTTTTACAGCAGCAATTAATAAAAGTATAAGCAGATGAAAAAAAAGCAACTGATTAAAATAAACCTGCCGGGCGGGGTAGCTTCTGCCGGCGATTTTTACGAAATGCTTATCATCGCCCAAAATGCCGGGGCGATCCAAATTCGCTTCGGTAACAGGCAGCAGCTTTATTTTGAAGTGGATGCAGACCAGTTGGAAGACCTGGAGTTTGATATGCTGGGTGCCGGCATCGATCATGAAATTAATGGCGATCAGTTCCCCAATATTACCAGTTCCTATATTGCCGATGGAATTTTCAACCACGAAAACTGGCTGAAGGAAGGCGTTTACAAAGACATTTTCGACCTATTTGATTATCAGCCCGAGTTAAAAATAAACCTGGTTGACAGCAACCAAACCTTCGCTCCTTTTTTTACCGGCAACTTTAATTTTATCTCGTCGCCGGTAAGTAATTACTGGTATCTGTATATCAGGTTTCCTAAAACCAATATCCTGTATTGCTGGCCTGTGCTGGTTTATTCAGACGATATCCCCGCTTTGTGCAAAGCTGTACAACAGGTAATATTTGCCAATAAGCCATTATTTTATGACCAGGCCGAGGTTAACGCCGGTTTGCTGTATGAATTGGTTGCTACCAATAATCAGTTTGTGATTCAGCAAATAGACCAGCCGTTAAATATCCCCGAGTTTCAGTTACCTTATTATGAGGGTTTTAACAAACAGGGTAATAAATATTGGCTGGGCATTTACAGGCGCAATGAATTGTTTGATATCGGGTTTTTGAAAGATATCTGCAACCTGTGTATGCAAACCCGGGTGGGGCAGCTGTATATCAGTCCGTGGAAATCATTATTGGTTAAAAACATCGAGGCTAAACACAGGCCATTATGGGGCAATTTGTTGAACAAATACCGGGTTAATATACGGCATGCCTCAAACGAATTAAACTGGCAGGTAGAAGACCTGTGCAGCCAATGCCTTGATTTAAAACAACAGCTGGTACGCGAATTTGAGGAAGCCGACCTGCGCACTTACCGGCTCAGCTTCGCTATTAAGCGGTCGCCAAAATCGGGGATCTACGGCTCTGTCATGATCCGCGAGCGCAAGCCAGATGAGTTTGAAATTGTGCACACCCGCGATTTTAACCATAATACCCGCGAATTTGTAGTGTATAAGCAAGGCGTAACCAAAACCGACCTTGGCCGGCATTTGATTGCCCTTTGCGATTTATTTTATGAGCAGCAAAGCAATATTGTGCAATCGGCCACTATTGCAGGCAGGGAAGACATGCACAAAGCAACTCATCAAAAAATAGTACACCAGTGTAAAAATTGTTTCACCATTTATGATGAAGCATATGGTGATGAATTAAACGGGCTTTTACCCGGCATACCCTTTACCGGGCTAAGCAGTTTTGAGTGCCCTACCTGCGGGGCCGGTAAGGAGGATTACAAGGAACTGGTTTGCGTGGCGTAGCAAGTTTGTTTAAAAAACCATCAAGTGTCCCTCTCATAATATTTAATTATACTTGTTATAATTTTTACACTGATGGATGACTTAACCCGCTTTATAAAATATATACAAAGGTTAGTAACACTGTCGCCCGACGACCTGGCCGAATTTTTAGCTGGCTTTAAATTAAAAAAGGTAAAAAAGAAGCAATTCATTATTCAGCCCGACTTTATAGCCAAACACCGGACATATATTCTGCAAGGCGCATTCCGCTCGTACGTTGTTGATAACGAAGGGATTGAACATACCGTTCAATTTGCAATCGAGGATTGGTGGATATCGGATATTAACAGCTTTTTATACCAGAAGCCTGCAACTATGTTTGTGGTGGCGCTGGAAGATAGTATCGTACTACAAATAGACTTCGAAACTGAACGGCATTTAAAACAAGCCAAACATCAATTCGAAACCTTTTTCCGAATGGCTGCCGAACGTACCGCTGCTTTTCATCAGCGGAGGATTATCTCCACCTTAACGCGTACAGCCGAAGAACGGTACAGTGATTTTTTAGAAACATACCCTTCGGTAGCCCAACGCCTGCCACAATATGCTATTGCCTCCTATCTTGGTATGACTACCGAGTTCCTTTCTAAAATCCGCAACCATAAAGTACGCAAAAAGTTGAAGTAGTTCAACCTTATTTCCTAACCTGGTTCATCGTTAATTTTTTACCGGGGTAGCACCTTTGTGTTATTAAAACAACACAAAAATGTCAGGTAAATTAAAAAATAAAGTGGCCGTAGTTACAGGTGGTAACAGCGGCATAGGTTTTGCAACGGCAAAATTATTTGCAAGCGAAGGTGCAAAGGTGGCCATTACAGGCCGCAACGAAGCTACCATAGCAACATCAGTAGCCCAAATTGGCAGTAATGCCATTGGCTTTGTAGCCGACGTGGCCAACATTAAAAGCATCGCCCCTGTTTATGAAAAGGTTAACAACACCTTTGGAAAAATAGATATACTAATAGTAAATGCCGGTATTGTGTACCTGGCACCAATTGCCGATGTTACCGAAGAAATGTTTGACCAGGTAAGCGATATCAATTACAAAGGTGTTTTCTTCACCGTTCAAAAAGCGTTGCCTTATCTTAACGATGGCGCGTCAATCGTTATCACTTCATCAACTGTGGCCAACAAAGGCCTTGCAGGGGGCTCGGTTTACTTATCAACAAAAGCTGCCGAGCGTGCCTTAGTAAGGGCTTTTGCAGCCGAACTTGTTGACCGTAACATCCGCGTCAATGCACTTTCGCCCGGTTCTATTGATACGCCTATATTTAAAAAGGCTGGCTTTGCCCAGGAACAGGAAGATGCCATGAACCAGTTTTTTGTAACGGTAACCCCAATGAAAAGAGCTGGTACGGTTGATGAAATGGCCAAAGGTTTTCTATTCCTCGCATCCGATGATTCATCGTACATGACAGGCGGCGATCTACTGCTGGATGGCGGCTTCCGCGATTTATAATTATGGGATTTATAACCCATTAAACGTTAATTACACCGTTTAAATGAGTTAGAGGGCCGGTTGCAAAAACCGGCCCTTTCTAATATTTTGTTCAAATTAGTGTTGCCTTTTTTTTCCAATAATTCACCAGGGGAACAAAACCCCCCTCACTTCGCCCCTATTTAACCAGGGCTGACGCATAAGAAACGTTAAAAACGGGAGGTGTTGCCAACAAAATGTTGATAAAGAGGTGATAAGTTTAAGGGTTGCGGTTGTCAAAAAGGCTTTCAAGTTTTTTTCTTTGTAAAAAAGAATATGCCCACATCCCTTCACGATCATTTCAGATGGATACCCGATCCACGCACGGGCAATAATAAGAAGCATAATTTACTGGAAGTAATCATTTTATCGGTCTTGGCAGTGTTATGTGG